>NZ_JBQOJA010000014.1:0-82538 GCF_054971385.1 Marinococcus tarijensis
ATCTCAGCCTGCGGATTCGCCTGGAAACCGGAAACCATCGACGACAACTCGTCAAGTCCATATTTTGGTGAAGAGCCATTTTTAAACATATAAACCATATATCATCTATAGACCTATTGTAAAAGCCGTAAAAATCCAACATACTGACTTTAGCGATAACTATTAGAAAGAGGGGCTTGAAATGAAAAAGAAAAATAGTACAGACTGTCCAAAAGTATTGGCTGAGCTGGATGAAAAACAAGCGCGTCTCGATAAGTACCGGAAAGACATACGGGAAGGCAATAACAAAGATGTGAAAGACCTTGAAGATTTAAACAGACCTTTCGAAAACCAAAAGAATTAAATTAAATTTTATATACCACGCTGATCCATCGTTTTAAAATAAAGAAGCATTTTATTGCTACAGCTTTTCATTAAAAAGAGCAGGGCCGCTTTTTCTGGGCAGAGCCTGCTCTTTTTGGTATTATTATCTTTATACGTCCTGCCTGTTTCCTTTATTGTATTTATTACTGACCGCGCTTTACAGCGTTATCCACATTTCCTTTCGAAAGGAGAAAGCAACGTTATGTGGCATTTTATCAAATTGTATTTTGGACTCGCCGTCGGGCTCGCAGTATTTTTTGCTCTTGTGCTGTTAGCTTCCGGTGCTTACGGATAAGTTCTCTCTTTCAATAGAGGGATAATGGTTTTCTCACAGGAAAAGGCCTTTTAGAAATCTCCAAAGGAGCTCTAAAAGGCCTTTTTTAAACGATACTGTGTGTAAGCTTTAGTCCTGTTTATGCAGCTCGAGCTCAATATTAATTCTCACATCTTCGCCAACGAGCACTCCGCCTGTTTCAAGCGTGGCATTCCATGTTAAACCAAATTCTTTGCGGTTGATGGTGGTCTGACCACTGAATCCAGCTACTATATTTCCGCTCATCGGATCTTTGCTCTGTCCCTCGTACGTAACATCAACGGTAACTTCTTTGGTTGTACCTTTAATCGTAAGATCTCCGGTCACGTCATATTCACTTTCTCCCGTTTTTTTAACCTCTTTGCCTACAAACTTCATGTTGGGATAGTTTTCGACGTCAAAAAAATCTTCTGAGCGTAAATGACCGTCACGGTTTTCATCGCTTGTATTAATGCTCGCCACATCGATTACCACTTCGATTTCCGCATCTGTTAAATCTTCCACATCCACCTTTAACGTTGCATCAAATTGATCAAATGTTCCCTTCGCTTTTGAAATCATCATGTGCTTTACCGAAAAGCCAATTTCACTGTGGACAGGGTCAACGGACCAGACTGTTTTTGCCATAAGTAACTCCTCCTAAAAATTCATTCGGTTGAATCAATGAAGCTACAACTATTATAAAGGTATCAAGTCTTTAAATCTACTTTTCTGTATTGAAAATAACAAAAATTCCGTCATTTCCAAATGATTTCTTTTAAACTGTAAGTCTGTTTTTGTTTTTACCTGTCATTATGTTTTACACTAAGTGTGCATCCGATGGTATGCTTTTTTGTATCACCTCATATACTATATTGAGAGGAGATTTTACTGTGAAATTTTCTGTGTCAGCACTTTTTCTTGCCTTAGTTGTTTTTCTTTCCGGCTGCGGCAGTGATGAAGGTAACGAATCCGAAAGCACCAGTGAAAACGCTGATGCTCAAACAATGGATGTTACCGCTACTGACTTTGAATTCGATAAGGAGGAGTATACAGTTAATGCCGGGGAGCCTGTGAACGTCAGCTTAACGAGTCAGGAAGGCGGACACGGGCTTGCTATCGATGGCTTTGATGTTGACATTCAGGGGGAAGGAGAAACCACGTTCACCCCGGAGGAGCCCGGGGAGTATAACATCTACTGCAGTGTGCCATGCGGGGAGGGGCATGCAGGCATGACCGCTACCCTAATTGTTCAATAGGCCCTGGAGCTTTTCGGCCTGTTTTTATTTTCTCTTCGGAGCAAAAAGCCGCCGCGCCTTTATTCAGGCGCGACGGCTAAAATTTTAATTTTGATTACTCTTTAATTGGAAGCGGCGCTTCAGTGGAAACCAGTTTTTCTTTACGCAACTCCTGCCAGAAGGCTGCAGGAATATCAGCATTTAATGCGTGGTTAGTCTTATGCATCTTATCGATAAAAAACTCACACTCTTACCAATGCTCGCTTTATTTTAGTTACCTTTCAAACCAGAATTTAAACATCAGCTTCTGACCGAATGTTACCTGCCTCCCACCAGCCCTCTTTCAGGCAAAACTGCTTATTTAATAATTGGGTACACCGTTCTTTAGCCGATACTATTATTAATACGACATCATTAAAAATCAAAAGTCACGGTAATACTGCTGCGCGCAGTGACTACCAAGCATTGATTTTCCAAGCATGTGCCAGTTACATGCTTTTTTTGTTTATACGAATGACCTGCCTTCAAATACAGAGAAAGCCGGTAAGTCTTTATCTCGGTTTTACATCTTTAGACTGAGGGGAAAACGATAAAAGGATCATTTTATAAAATAAATCCTTATATGAAAGGGGTTTTTTCATGAAAAGACTGGAAGGGTATACGTCGATAATAACTGGAGGAGCTGGAGGCATCGGCAAGGCTGCTGCTAAGAGGTTTCTTCAGGAAGGCGCCAATGTGATGCTCGTTGATATGAATCAGGAAGCTTTGGACAGTGCTAAAGCTGAACTCGATGAGTACGAGCCAGTAGAAACAACGATGGCCGATGTGACCAATGAAGACGATGTTAAAAATTACGTGGACCAGACTGTGCACCAGTTTGGCACGTTAGATGTATTTTTTAACAACGCAGGTATCGAAGGCAGAGTAGCTCCTATTCCGGAACAGACTACAGAGGATTTTATGAAGGTGATGAACGTCAACGTACTGGGCAGCTTTCTCGGTTTAAAATATGTCATGCCAGTTATGGCGAAACAAAACAGCGGCAGCATTATTAACACTTCTTCTGTGGCTGGTTTGATGGGTACGCCGGGCGTTAGTCCATACATTACCTCTAAACACGGAGTGGTCGGCCTGACCAAAACGGCGGCTCTCGAAGTCGCAGATTCCAATGTGCGCGTGAACTCTATTCATCCATCGCCGCCAAATACCCGAATGATGCGTTCACTTGAAAAAGGATTCAACCCGGATGATGCTGAATCCGCACGAACCGAACAGGAGCAGGCCATCCCAATGAACCGCTACGGAGAATCTGAAGACATTGCAAATCTCGCTTTGTTCCTTGCCTCTGACGAATCAAGCTTTATCAGTGGCTCCCAGTATCGTATTGACGGTGGCATGGCGGCCCAGTAAAAAACAGGACCCACGGGCCACAGATCCTCCGGCAGAAGGCTGGAGGATCTGTTTATATTAAAAGGCTATCCTGATATTTTTCTCTTCCCAAGGGGGCTTAGGTTACACGTTGATAAATCGGTTGCCCTTTTCTGTAACTGCCGGGTCCACATATTCGACCTTTTCTTCGTCGTCTGTTACTTTTTCTGCTTCGAGCATCGCTTCTTTGATCAAGTAATCAAAATGAGCCTCTTCATTGGCATCATCCGGGGTAATAGTTCCCTCTTCTTTAGCAGCAATACGGGCAATCAGCAGCAGCTCTTTTAATAGATCGTTATCCATACAAACCCCTCTCTTCTATCTACATGCTGAGTTAATAGTAACTTTCAGCGCCGTCGTCTTAACTTCCACGTTCTTTTTGTTCGAGGTTCAATTGATGAACCGTGCGCACCAGGTCATTTTTTTGGTCATTGGCTTTATCCGGAAAAAAGACGCCGTACATGAAGCCGTCGCTTTGCTTTTCCTTTCTTTTTATATGGCCATGGAGGATGAAGCTTTTATGGAGCGAACGAAAGGAAAAAGTCAAAAGCACACGGTCTGTAACTGGCAGATTCAAGCGGGAAAAAACCCGCAGGCCTCCCCCGGAAAGATCATAGATAACCATGTCTCCTTCTGCACTGTTTACGATCGTACTGTCCATACGGTAAATGAAAAAGGTTCCGTGCAGTGGCTGATTTTTGAAGTAGTAGCGTAGGTTTTTTCTTGAATCCGGCATACCTTTCTCCTTTTATATTCCGTGGAATAAGTGCTTTATCCATAGTATATAGTCTCTGCCAGTGGATTTCAAAACCGTTTATGCACCAGCCGCACGGGATTTTCAATGCTTTTTAATCTTCCTTCTTATATTCAGCAAATAACGATTGACTTTACCTGCCTTCCAGAATATGATTAACATAGAATAAAAGGGGAGTAGCTTTTCAGCATCTGCATCGTCATGACGGGCCTTGACGCCCCGGTGCTGATGGTAGTTATCCGACTATAAGCGAGACCTTTTCTTCTCCGCAGCACTTTCGGGGAGGAAAGGGTTTTTTTGTGCCTTTTCCTTCGAATCATTCAGGGAAAAGGCTTTTTTCATGCCTTTCCCTAAAGGAGAGAAAAGAAATGGATGTAGGTTTATTAATGGAGTACAGCTGGGTTCTGGTAATACTGGTCCTGCTTGAGGGCGTGTTAGCAGCCGATAACGCGATGGTATTAGCGGTAATGGTTAAGGACCTGCCTGAAAAACAGAGGAAAAAAGCTTTGTTTTATGGTTTGTTTGGTGCTTTTCTTTTCCGCTTTGGATCACTGTTTATCATCAGTTTTCTGGCTGGTGTGTGGCAGGTCCAGGCGATCGGAGCGGCGTATCTTCTCTACATCGCCATTAATCATATCATCAGACACATGGTCCGCCACCGCCAGCATCAAAACGAGGCTGCTGCTGCACAGGAAACGAAATCGCCCGGCTTCTGGAAAACTGTGTTCAAGGTAGAGCTTGCAGATATTGCGTTTGCCGTCGATTCTATTCTTGCAGGTGTTGCCCTGGCTATTACTCTTCCTGCTTCTGGCCTTCCGGCAATTGGCGGTTTAGACGGAGGTATTTTCGCAGTGATTTTATTCGGCGGATTGATTGGGGTAGTCATTATGCGTTTTGCTGCCAGTAAATTTGTTACCCTGCTGGAAAAACGTCCAGGTCTTGAAATAACTGCCTTCGTGATCGTCGGCTGGGTGGGTGTAAAACTTGCTGTTTATGCACTGAGCCACCCTTCCCCGCATATCATTCCGGAAGCATTTTCCCATTCACCGCTGTGGAAGGCCTCCTTCTATATTGTCCTCGTTGTGATTGCGGCCAGCGGATGGTTTTTATCCAGCCCGAAAGCAGAAGATGAAGCCGCCAAAGGACGTTAATGACTATCACAGGAGCAGACTTGTATATGAAATCAGGCACCTTTAAGCTTTCATCTGCTTAAGGGTGCTTTTTCACGGCACTTTCACGCTTTGAAGTTTATTAATATAGATTGAAGGTAAAGAAGAATTAGGATGAAAATTTAATGTTAAGGCTGACGAAAGCCGAAGGAGTCTGCTTATGCCATATTTCACTTCAGACGATACCTCACTATATTATGAACAGCGCGGCCGGGGTCCCGTGCTATTATTTATTTCTCCTCCCGGGCTCGGCTGTGCGGCCTTTGAGCAGCAGCACCCTCTTGAAGACCAGTTTAAGGTAGTTACCTTCGATCCCCGGGGAAACGGCAGAAGCGAATGCGGGGAAACGGCCGACGGGACCATCCGCCAGTGGGCGGAGGATATGTACGCCCTGGTCTCTCATCTTGGGGCCCAGGAGGTTATTCTCTGCGGCTATTCCTTTGGCGGGCTGCCCGCCCAGGAATTTGCTTACCGGTATCCTGAAAAAACAAAAGCACTCGTATTAATCAGCAGCTTTCCAAAGGTACGAACGTTCCTATTGGCCGGAAAATTCCGCCTCGGCATTTGGAGTACGTATGAACACCTACTCGGCACTATTGGCAAAGGCCTGGCCTTTTCTCATACCAAAAAGCAGGACCAGCAGGCACGCATCGAAAAAAATATTGAAAACAGCGATCCCGGCGTGATGGAACAGATGTATTTGAACGGCAGATATTACGACAGTACAGGTCTTCTCCCTCATATCACCTGCCCAGTCCTTACGATATTTGGCAGCAACGATGTGTTTGTAAAGAAACATCAGCACGACTTTAAATCGCATCTCCCCCATATGCATAATGTTCACATTCAGGGTAAAGCGCACCAGCTGCCTACCAGAGCTGCAGCTGAATTGAACGCTATCATTAGAAATTTCGCTAAAAATGATGTTTATGGCAACCTTCAATAGAAGGTTTACTAAAGAAGCATAAAGGATATATGCCTATAGCTAAAACTTACTTTGCATCATAAGCACGGTGGTAATGGTTGGACACGAAGCTAACCCATGAGCCAGCAAAAGAAAGCTTTTTCTTTGCTGACTTTTTTTATTTCCCAAACCGTTATTTCCGTATGATAAAACTAAAAGGAGTAGATACAATGAGTAATACATCAAACAGCAAGAAACTGTCCATGGTTGCACTTTCAGCCGCTGCTATCGGGGGAGGCGTCTACTGGTACACAAGACGAACCGGAAGCAGCAGTGAAAGCAGCAGCGAGGGAATCAGGGACAAAGTAAATAAAGCAAATCAGGAAGTTGACACAGAAGAGCTGAAAAGCCGCTTCCAGCGCACAGTAGAGCTTGCCAGGCAGGCGACGACCCAGCTGCAGGAGATTTACAATGATTATGGCAAGGACATTATTGAGCAGATTCAGCAGGTGAAAAAGGATTCCGAAGGCGTAGTGTCCACAGCTAAAGAAGCCGGGGACGAGCTGAAGGATGTAGCCGACACAGCTAAAGAAGCTGAGCAGGAGCTTGAAGGAGTGAAGGATCAGGCAAAACAGGGAGCTGAACAGGTTGCTTCTTCCGGTAATTCCGGCACCTCTTCCTCTGAAGGCAGCGCCAACCAAAATATCCAAAATTCTCCGGAAGAAGAGATAAAAAGAAAAGACAACCAGGCAGACATTGAACCACAGGAAGAAGGAAAAAACCAGCGGGACCCAAACAGCAAAGACACTAACTAAGCCTCGCCCGAGGAAGAAAGCGATGATACCTCTAAAAAGAGTTAAACCACCGGAATGGCCCCGGTGGTTTAATTTATCTTCTGCTCATATTGGCATTGTTACGAGGACAGCCTTTTTAAAATACTCCATTTGTCCCGTTTGGACACGTAGGCCCGCTCCTTAAATACCTGGTAATTATTTTTCCGTACCGATTCTAAAATGGCCTGATACATGTAAGCAGCGCCTTTGACGGGATACCTTGCATCCCTCGGATACTGTTCAATAGATTCAAGTGCCTCTGCATAAAGATCCTCTGCACGTGCGGCAGTTTCTTCCCACGCCTGGACAAATGACGGATCAAGCCGGTGATCATAAAGATCCCTGTTGGTATAGCCGTGCTTTTCAAGTACTTTGACGGGAAAATAAATACGCCCCCGCTCCAGGTCTTCACCAACATCCCGGAGAATATTCGTCAACTGCATCGCTTTTCCAAGGGCAACTGCTCCTGGCTTGAGGTGTTCAAAACGCTCCGGGGATAGAATAGGCAGAAGCATCAGTCCTACAGTTCCTGCTACATAATAGGAATATCCTTCAACTTCTTCCAGTGTGTAATAAAAAATTTTTTCCAGATCCATATACTGGCCCTGGATCATGTCCAAAAAGGGCTGGACTTCCATATCGAAACGTTCGAAAGTATCCCTTAGTGCAATCCATTGGAGGGACGGCTGATAAAATGGATCACGCAGAAATTGATGAAACATTGTTTCAAATTCCTTTAATTCCTGTTCGGGGTTTTCTCCTTCATCCACAATATCATCGACCGTCCGGCAGAAAGCATAGACAGCCCAAACGCCCCGTCTTTTTTCAAGCGGCAGAATATCAAATGCCTTCGAAAAAGTTTTGCTGTGCATTGTAATAATACGATGGCACTCTTCGTACGCTTCTTCTAACGTTGATTTCATACTTCTCATCCCCTCTCCCGCGTTTCAGAAGCCAAGCGATGGCTGGTCCCCTGCCGGGTGTATATCAGAACATATTCTGCTTTCTCCCTGTCCCGAGGTGCTCTGCTAACAGTTTTGCTCCCTGCATGACAATTGGGACACCGCCACCGGGATGCGTAGAGGCACCTACCGCGTATACGTTGTTGTATGAAAACGGCTTAAACTGCGGCCGAAAGGCACCTGACTGGGCAAAGCTCGGAGCTATGCCAAAGCTGCCTCCTTCATACAGACCGTATCTGCCGGCGTCCTGGGGCGTCCGGACCTGCATCCACTGAATGGAAGAACGCAGGTGCGGGAATCCTTTGTTCTCCACCGTTTCTAAAACAGACTGAATAAACTCTTCCTGCGCCTCCCAGTCGACGTTATCTCCTGATGGCACGGGAACGAGCAGATACAGTACACTCTTGCCTTCCGGGGCGAGGGCAGAGTCTATTAAAGACGGGTGAAATGCATAAATACTCGGCTCTTCTGGCAATTCCCTCGTGTTAAAAACCTGCTTCATCTGGTGGTCAAAATTGCTGCCCATAAAAAACTGGTGTATAGAGGCCTTTGTATATATTTTGTCTAATCCTAAGTAAATTAGCAAGCATCCTGATGAAGAAGTGTATTTTTTTTGTGATTTATTTTCCACCAGCTGCTCTGCGGCCGGAAGCTCGCAATTGCAGATCAGCCGTTCTGCCGGCTCTACCCGCTTGTCCGTTTTCAGGGCGGTAAACGTCTCTCCCTTAGCCTGAATGCTTAATGCCGTCTCTTCAAACCGAAATAGCACTCCGCGACGATCAAGCTCTTCTTTAATTTTTTCGATCAGCGTTGCATATCCTCCGCGTATATACCAAATGCCGTGATACTGTTCACTAAAGGAAACCAGGGAGTAAATCCCGGGAGTAGTGGAAGGGTTGCCGCCAATGTAGAGTGTCTGCAGGGAATACGCGTCCCGGAGCCGGGGGTCTGTAAAGTAATCAGCCACCTGGGTTCTAACCGACTGATAAGCTTTCATCTGCCAAAGGGAGCGAATATTAGCTGCAGTGAAAAATTCCCGTTTTCGCATAAATGAGCGGGATAAAAAATCCCTTTCTCCCTGAAGGAAATTTTTCTTCATATCGCGCATGAATCTTTCAAAATTATCTTCTTCTCCCGGAAAAACCCGGGCCATTTCTTCTTTCTGTTTTTCAGGGTCACTCCATTTGTAAAATTCCGTCCCGTCGGCGAAAACTATCCGATACAATGGATCAATCCGCTCCATATCAAGCACTTCCGGATCCATCCCCGCTTCAGCAAGTATTGATTTAATTGTTTCGGGCAGCAGAACGATTGTCGGTCCTTCATCAACTTTAAATCCGTCCTGCTCTACCCATTTGATCCTTCCCCCTGCTTCTTTATCCTTTTCCACTATCGTTACTTCTTCACCCGCCTGCGTTCTGTAAAGAGCCGTCACAAGTCCGCCGATCCCGCTTCCAACGATAATATTTTTCATTGCGCACGCTCCCTGGCATATTTAGCCGTCAGTGCCTGGGCAGTAATACGGCCGGATACAATAATTGTCGGCAGTCCGCTGCCTGGATGCGTACCTCCGCCTACCAGCCAGCAGTTCCTGATATCTTCAAACTTATTATGCGGCCGGAAATACATCATTTGATTTAAGCGGTGGGACAGATTGAACACAGCCCCTTCATAAACGTTACTGTCGAGCTGCCAGTCAGTGGGTGTATAAATTTTTTCCACTTCAATATGATCCCGGAGGCCTTTAAACTGTGACCGGCTTTCCACCTGGTCAAGCACCAGGTCCCGGAAGCTGTCCTTGTTGCTTTCCCAGTCGATGCCGCTCTGATTGTTCGGCACCGGGGCAAGCATATAAATTGGTGACTTTCCTGCTGGTGCGAGCGTGTTATCGGTAACTGCCGGATTATGGATATAGATCGACGGATCGTCTGAAACAATTTTTTCATGAATCATTTCTTCTACATTCTTTTTATAATCATTGGAAAACACGATAGAATGGTGGGCCGCTTCAGGATAAGCAGCGTCCACGCCGGCGTAAAGCATAAACGCTGAGCAGGAATAGTCTTTATCAGCCACTTTTTCTTTTTTCCATTTTTTCAGCGGTTCATCGAACAATTCGGTAGCTGCGTAGGCAAAATCAGCATTCACTACCACTTCATCTGCTCCAAATACTTCCCCGTTTTCAAGCTCTACCCCTACGGCCTGCTGTTTTTTCGTGCGGATTCTTTTAACCGGCGTATTCAGATAAAGATGTCCGCCGTCTTCTTCAAATGCTTTAGCCATTGCTTTTGGTATTTGGTTCAATCCCCCGGTAGGGTGCACTATCCCGAATTCATGCTCCATGTAGGAAAGGATGCTGAAAGCTCCCGGGCAGTCCCACGGGGACATTCCTAAATATTTGGACTGAAAGGTAAAAGAAAGCTTCAGCCTCTCATCGGAAAAATACTGGCTCAGCACGTCGTACACAGACTTACCGAGTGCCAGGTGTGGAAGGGCTTTAAGCGTCCGGGGCTTCATATAATCCAGCAGTGATCCGTGTTCATGCTCAAGCACCGGCAAAAGCGCCTCCCATCGTTTACCCAGATCATGCATAAAGCGGTCATATCCCTTTTCATCCCCCGGAAACGAAGCCGCGATTCTTCGTTTCATTTCCTTTTTATCGGAAGTCGGTCGGAAGCTTGAATCTTCGAAAAATAATTCGTACATCGGATCCAGATAGTTCCACGAAATATAGTGGGCCAGATCCTTCCCGGTTGCTGCAAAGATTTCCTCTACAATATGAGGCATGCTTAAAAATGTCGGACCTTTATCAAAGCGGTATCCGTCTACATCTACGTGGGAGGTGCGTCCGCCTACTTTATCGTCTTTTTCGAATACACTTACCTGAAAACCCTGACTTTGCAGCAGCATGGCAGCGGTAAGTCCTCCGGGGCCCGCTCCAATTACTGCGATTCGCGTATCTCTCACTCCAAAAAGCCCCTCTCTGTTGAAACCTTATGTTCACGTCCAAAGTTTTATTCCCGTTTTTTTGCATTCTCAACCTGCCCCGGAGCCCAGGAAAATAGACATTATAAAAGCATAAAAAAGACCTTTCCAAAGAAAGGTCCCATTCAGCTGCTCCCGCTGTATAACGCAAGCACCCGGTCTACCTGCCCCCCGTACATTTCCCCGAACACATTTAAATGGACAAGCAAATAGTATAATTGATAAAGAGGCATCCGTTCTTCAAATTCAGCCTCCACCGGCTGAATAGTTTCATAAGCTTCATACGTTCGTTCCGAAAAGCCGCCAAACAGCCGGGTAAAGGCCAGGTCAAATTCGTAGTCTCCGTACCAGCAGGCAGGATCGATCAAATACGGGCGCCCCTGTTCTCCCGTGAGCCAATTGCCCGCCCAAAGATCTCCGTGCAGCTTAACCGGCTGCCGGTCGTCAGGGATCCATTCTCCGAGATGGTCCAGAATATAGCGAAGTCGGCGGGCCCGTTTTTCATTCAGTTTACCGAGGGATCTGGCGATTTCCATCTGCGGCTTGAGGCGGTGGTCTCTGACAAAACGCACCCAGCTTGTTTCCCAGGAATTTTCCTGTGGAAGCTCTCCGATGAAGTTATCCTCCTCCAGCCCGAAATAATGCCCGGAGGATTGATGGAGATTAGCAAGGTCAATCCCAAGCCATTCATCGGTACGGCTGTCTCCGCTCCCCTGAATAATATCCATAATAATAAATTTTTTCGACCAGTGCAGCACGTCAGGCACATGCACCGCTTCTGACTCACGCAGGAATTCAAGTCCACGTTTTTCCTGGCGGAAAAAATCATATGGTGCCTCTTCATGCCATTTCAGGAAATAGGAGCGCCGATTTGTATCCACCCGGTAGGCAGAGCTGATGCTTCCTCCGGAGAGAGCTGCTATATTGGTTACTTCTGCCAGTGGATCTACGTATCGTATTGCTTTTTGAATATGATCCATTATGCATTCTCCTGCTCTTTAATCCACTGTAGTAAATGAAGGGTACTCGTATTAACCAGTTCAAACACATGGCTGAAATTATTATCGAAATAAGGGTCGGGCACATCCTCACTCCGGCGCTCAGGGTGAAAATCCAGCAGTTTCCATACTTTTCCTTCTTTAGTGGAAACGTTAAAATCCTGAAGCATTTCAAGGTTCTGTTCATCCATAGCTACAATATAATCAGCTTCTTCTCCGGCATTCACCATCCGGGCCGTTCCCGGACTCGCAGAAATACCGTGCTGTTCAAGTACACCGATCGTTCCTTCATGCGGAGATGAGCCTGCATGCCAATCGCCAAGGCCGGCTGAGTCCACGCTGATTTTATTTCCCACTCCCGCTTCCTGCAGATGCTTTTGCAAAAGCGCTTCTGCCATTGGCGAACGGCAGATGTTTCCTAAACAGATGAATAAAACCTTTATACTCATAGATGCCCTCCTTTATCCGTAGAGATGTATAATCATGCCTTTTATTTCCCCGGCCATACCGAGAAGGGAGAGGGGTTCCTGTTCCTGCTGCAGCATCTGGTCTGTCATTTCCACTAATTTTTTATCAATCTTTTCAATCAGCTGATGGGTTTTGAGCCGTCCGTCGCTGCCAAACGACCTTTCTTCATGCAGATTCAATCCGTGGTCCTTGAGCTCTGTAATAATTTCTCTTACAAGGCGTTTATACTCTTTTAACTCCGGAATGGTCTGGTGCTCCATCAAACGCCTGCCCTGCTGATCGAGCTGTTCGAGCATGATACCCATCTGCCGGTTGAATGTTTTGGACTGTTCGGTCTGCATCATTTCCGAGAACGGATTCTTTTCGGCTTTTCTCTCCTTCACACTGGGGAGCGGCGATTTAATATTTCCCTGAAGACGATGAATATCCACGCGTATATTGTCCTCCTTTACGCTTCTTCTGCCGGCCCGGTTACAATGGCCGCCATAAACGCCGGTACTTTCACAAATTCTTTTATAAGCAGCCGTTCTTCCGTAGTGTGGATATTTTCATACCCGACGCCCAGATTGATGGTAGGTATGCCGTAGCCGGAAATCACGTTGGCATCGCTGCCGCCTCCGCTCTGGACAGTTTTCGGCTCCACATCGAGCCGGTTAGCGGCCTGCACAGCACGCTGCACCACGTCATCTGATTCAGCCAATACGTATCCTTCATACATTGGCTGTATGTCAATAGATGCCTCGGCACCCATTTCTTCCGCTGCTTCTTCGAAAGCCTCGCGCATCGCAGCTATTTGTCTGCTCAGCTTATCCGGTTTAAAGGAGCGTGCTTCAGCAGAAATCACGACTTCATCACATACGACATTTGTCTGAGTACCTCCGGCAAAGCTTCCAATGTTGGCTGTTGTTTCTTCATCGATTCGTCCGAGCGGCATCTTAGTCACTGCTTTAGAAGCAACGCTGATGGCTGAAATGCCTTTTTCAGGCTCCACACCTGCGTGCGCTTTCTTACCGTAAATAGTCGCGTGCATTTTCGTTTGATACGGTGCTGAAGTAACGAGCGTGCCTACTGGTCCGTCACTATCAAGCGCATATCCCATATCGGCGTGCACAAGTCCGGTATCAAGATGCTTTGCGCCCACAAGGCCGGACTCTTCCCCGACTGTGATGACAAACTGAATATCACCATAAGGATCGTCTTCTTCCTGAAGTACTTTTACCATTTCAAGCATCGCCGCAATTCCTGCTTTATCATCAGCTCCGAGAATCGTTTCCCCGCCTGAAACGATATATTCATCCTGCACTTCGGGTTCAATACCTTTCCCCGGTTCGACTGTATCCATGTGGGAGGTGAAATAAATTACCGGCTTTGTACTGTCTGTTCCTTTTAACGTACAAACCAGATTTCCTGCTCCGTGCCCGGTCAGGGCCTTGGCATTGTCTTCTTTTGTTTCGAGGCCAAGCTCCTGGAATTTGCGTTTGATGACATCCGCGATTTTGGCTTCATGCTTCGTTTCCGAGTCTATCTGCACCAGTTCGATAAATTCCTGTATTAAACGTTCCTGATTTGCCATCACTATTATAACTCCTTTGCGGGTTGCTTAGGTTTATTATATATTTTTTTGCCTGCTGTGTTATAATTTGAGCATCAGTTTCTATTGAAAGCGGGGGTTAGAATGCAGAAAGTCATTATTTACATTATGATCTTTGCGCTTGTCGGCAGCAGCCTGTTAATGGGCGGAGCGGTGATGTTTTAAATAAACGCCTATCCTTGTGTGTATCGGATAAAGCAGAACTTGCGGGTTTTCATACCCACTTGTTCTGCTTTTTATTTGTTTCTGCGTGCCATCTGTCTGTTTAATCGTTTGCCCGATATTGTATGGGTACGCTTCGGGTCGGGCTTAAACATTTTTTTAATGAGCAGGTATTCTTCAATTTCATACAAAATATAAAACAGAGATGAACGTATTTCGAATTCATGCCTTGTTTTAGGCAGCTCCATCTGCTGAATTTCATACTTCATTTCGTCAAGACGGTATAAAAAATAGCCGGCAGTATTACCCGGGGAGACAGCGTCGCTTAATTCATCCATATAATCAGCCATTTTATGGCCCTGAGGCACTGACTGATCAATCGAAGAAATAAACGGCAGGATACTTTCGAGTACCGAGAACTGTTTTTCCCTCATACGGAAATAGTGATAAAAGTAGTCGTCATCCCGGAGGAAATGATTGTCTATATCCCTCAGGGCTTTTCCTTTAGCTTCATCAATAATCTTCGCTGCATCCGAAAATTCTGCCCCGTCCCAGATATTATCTCCAAAACGAAGGTAGTTTGCGTATTCCTCCCAAATTTTGCGAAAAGCGTCTTCAAGGCTTAATTGGTCCTGGGCCAGGCTTTTTTCACTGCTCGGCATATAAAGGTTCATAATTAAAGCTACCCCAATGCCGATAAAAATAATCGCGAGCTCGTTCATCCAAATACCTGCGCTCACCTGTTCCTCTGTATAAAGGTGCAGGACGATAACACTGCTTGTGACGATACCCCGGGCAGCGTTCGCTGCTACGCTGAGTGGAATGCTGATGAGAAAAAGCGCAGCGATGGCCACCGGATTATAGCCTATCAGTTCAAAGAATACACTCGCGACCCCGAGTCCGATCACACAGGAAACGAGTCGTTCAATGCTGACAGTCAGGGAGCCTCTTTTAGTCGTTGTAATACAAAGAATGGTAATGACACCTGCTGATATGTAATAATCCAGCTGCAGCAGCTGGGCAATGTATACGGATATAGCCGTGCCTACTGCTGTTTTCAGCGTCCGATATCCAATTCGGAATCTCCCCATCTAAAAAACCTCTCAGTTTATTCATTCGTTCTTTTATTATATCGTAAACACAGGCAGAGGGAAACTGACTGGCGCCTTTCATCCCGGCAGCGCCCTTTTCTGCATTTGTACCAGCCTAAAAAACAAATAAAAAAGCAAAGGAATAGCTCCTTTGCTTACACATTTATTCATTGGTGCGCCTACCAGGACTCGAACCTGGAATGCGAGAACCGGAATCTCGAGTGATATCCCTTTCACCATAGGCGCTTTTGTCATATGTTTTAACAAGACAATGAATACTATACCAATGAACGAATATGAAAGTCAACCCATTTTTTAATTACGCTTCCCCGGGAGGCCCTTCGAGCATTTTTTCAAACTGTTCGTTGATATCCTCTTCACTGTATCCTGCTTCCTTGAGGCGTTTTGTGAAATGCTGGGAATAGACCTTCGAACGTTCCTGCATCTTCCCGAACTTCTTGGACTCCTGCTTTTTTTTCGTCCGCTTCTCCCTGTCCTCCGCGTTGGACATGATGCTTTCGGTAATAAACAGGGCTTTCCACACCTGCTCCTCTTCATAGCCGGAGGCATTTGCATCAAGTTCATTGATGACGTTTTGGTAGTAGTCGCGGAACTCCTCGTACGAAATCTCTTCGTCCATGTTTAAATATTCCTGAATTTTTTCATAATGCGTCTGGATCATCTGTCTCCGCCCTTTTTATTTATGTATTCCGAAACAGTATACCATGAATATAAAGCTGAACGTCAAGCCACTCCCCTGTCTTTTCTTAATTTTGCAATTGACGTTTAAATCAAAAGCAGAGGGGGGAACAAACCTTAATAGATCTTATACGAAGAAAGAGGGATAGCATATGGCAGAAGTAACATTTAAAGCTAATGTAGGAGAACCACAGACGACGATCGCTTCCAACGGTAAAACGCTTTGGTACAGCGTGACAAAGGAAGATGGCCCTTCATCAAAAAGTAATGACTTCCGGGTAGGGTTTGAAACTTCCCAGGAATTCGAGCCGAAAACGAGCGAAATTGTTTTTCCGGATGTTGATACTACTGTAGAGCAGGACGGCAATATCTATCATTTGGAAAAATAAATCCAATGAGCTTCTTCTTCAGGAAGGAGCTCTTTTTTTACAAAAAAAGCGCCCCGGAGGGCACTTTTTATTTTGTGCAGTATTGATCGAAAGCTTCTTCGAGTTTTTGAACAACCTGAATCGGCTCATGGCCTTCAATTTCATGACGTTCAACCATGCGCACCAATTCTCCGTCTTTTAAGAGCCCAAACGATGGAGACGATGGCGGGAACCCTGTAAAGTAAGAACGGGCCTGCTCGGTCGCTTCTTTATCCTGACCTGCGAATACGGTCACAAGCCGGTCCGGCTTCGTGTCATAATTCGTCATATAAGCTGCCGCTGGACGGGCAATGCCTCCAGCACAGCCGCATACGGAGTTCACCATTACAAGTGTTGTGCCTTCCTTGTTCAACACTTCATCAACTTCTTCCGGGGTACGAAGAGACTGGTAGCCCGCTTCTTCGATTTCATCTCGGGAAGCTTGTACTATATCATTGACGTAAAAATCAAAATTCATTAAAATCCTTCCTTTCCTTCACCGAATACCTATATTGTAGCGGATAAGAACAGGAAATCACAAGTGAGAAGCTTGAAAAGTTATTCGTTCAATGCTTTTTCAAGGTTATCGATATTTTCATTCATCAATGAAACGTAGCTCGCGCCATCAGCAATCTCTTCCTCGCTGGCTGATTCAAGATTATTCAGCGTATACACTTCTGCTCCGATTTCCTCCTGAAGAACATCTGTCGTGTCAGAGGGGATGTTTTCTTCCACCATAATGGCGTTCAGGTCATTTTTTTCTGCTGTGTCGATGATATCATTGATTTCCTGGGTGGAAGGTTCACTCTGGGCGTTTACACCGTTAACAGCAATTTCTTCCAAACCGTATCGTTCTTCCCAGTACCCGTATGCTGCATGGGAAACAATAAATTGATTTTTACTGCTTTCATCCACAAGAGTCTGGAACCGCTCATCTAATTCGTCGATCTCCGCCGACAGTTCTTCATAATTATTTTCATAGGCCTGCTCATTATCCGGATCCGCCTCTACCAGCTGGTCTTTAATCACGCCGGCTGCTTCTTTCGCCTGAACTGGGTCGATCCATACGTGAGGATCCGTACCGCCATGGTCGTGCTCTTCCCCGCTGTGACTTTCTTCGGCATGCTCAGCATGTTCTTCTTCAGATTCGCCCTCCTCATGATCGTGGGCTTCTTCTCCGCCTGCAGCCTCTGCCACCCTGGCTATCTGTACGTCCTGGTTGCCGATCGTGCTCTCCACTTCGTCAGCAAACCCTTCCATCCCGTTTCCGGTCATAACAAACATATCTCCTTCTGCAATGTTTGTTAGTGTCTGCGGCGTTGGGTCATATGTATGCGCATCCGACCCTGCCGGTACGACGTTTTCTACATTCACATGATCGCCGCCGATCTGTTTTGTGAAGTCCTCCCAGGCAAAAAGTGTGGTATACACTTCGAGCTTTTCCTCACTTTCGGTTCCCTGTTCGTCCTGGCTGTCTGCCGATCCGCAAGCACTTAAAGAAGCAAAGACTGCCCCGGCTGCCCCTAAAATAAATAGTTTTTTCATCATTGCACCTCTTTATCGTAATGATTACGTTTTGTATGTACATTGATTTTAGCGCAAGGAAATCCGTTTGTAAATAAGAACGATTCTTTTTTATAACAAAAAAAGAGAGCTCCCGCGGGGAAGCCTCTCTTAAATGTTTTCGGTGCCTTTATAATTTTCAAGCCGCTGCTTTAAATCAGCTAAAAACCGTCCGCACAGCAGGCCGTCCAAAATCCGGTGATCCAGGGAAAGGCACAGGTTAACCATATAGCGTATCGCTATCATATCCCCCTGCATGACGACCGGTCGTTTTACGATCGATTCCACAGAAAGAATGGCTGCCTGCGGGTGATTAATAATCGGCATGGACTGAACCGAGCCGAATGAACCAGTGTTATTCACCGTGAACGTTCCGCTTCTCATTTCTTCTGCCTTAATGGTGCCCTGGCGGACTTTAGTGGCCAGAGACTGCATATCCCTGGCGAGACCGCGGATGTTTTTTTCGTCTGCCCGCTTGATGACCGGAACGTATAAAGCTTCCTCACTGGCTACAGCCATCGACAGGTTCACTTCCTTGCGCTGAATAATCCGGTCTCCGTCCCAGGTGGAATTAAGACTCGGAAACAGTTGCAGGGATTCGGAAACAGCTTTCATGAAAAACGGCAGATACGTCAGCGAAAAGCCTTCTTTTTGTTTAAACTCATCCTTCACGCTGTTGCGGTACGCCACCAGATCCGTCACGTCCACTTCAATCATTGTCCAGGCATGGGGGATTTCCTGCTTGCTTTTCACCATATTGTCTGCAATTGCTTTTCTTGCTCCGGTTACCGGAATAATCGTGTCGCCTTCACGCTCTTCCTGATTTTCAGAAGGCTTTGTTGAATAGATCGGAAATGGCGAAGGGGCAGCTTCTTCCTGTTTGGTTTTTTCCGCTCTTTCCCGGATCGCTTTTTCAACATCTTTTTTCGTAATACGTCCCTGTCTGCCGGACCCCTGAATCTCTTCAAGATCCAGACCGTTCTCCTGGGCGAGCCGCCACACAACCGGCGAATACCTTTTTTTCATCGACTTTTCTTCCTCCCCGGCTGTTTGTTGTGCCGGGGCCGTTTGTTCCGTTTTTGCAGAAGGCTTCTCAGCTTCCTCCACCGCGGCCGGCTGTGCTTCTTCTGTTTCCACATAGCATATGAGCGTGCCCACAGCTACTGTTTCGTTTTCTTCAGCGACGAGCTCGCTGATTTCGCCTGTATAAGAGCTCGGGATCTCTGCACTCACTTTATCCGACAGCACTTCTGCGATAGGGTCATATTTTTTTACTTTATCGCCCGGTTTTACAAGCCACTGGGACAGCGTGCCTTCGGTGACACTTTCCCCGAGCTGCGGCATTGTTACTTCTTTGCGCATCCTTGATACCCTCCTAAAATTCCGCCAAATCTCGTATCGCTTTCGTAATTTTATCCGTGTTCATTAAAAATTCCTTTTCAAGTGTTGGTGCGTAAGGCATGGCCGGCACATCGGGAGCAGCCAGTCTCCGGACCGGGGCATCGAGATCAAACAAATTGTGTTCGGAAATGATGGCCGACACTTCACTCATGATGCTTCCTTCGAGATTATCCTCGGTGACAAGCAGCACCTTTCCTGTTTTAGCTGCGGCTTCTTTAACTGCTTCCCGGTCGACCGGATAGACGGTTCTCAGATCCACCAGATGCACATCAATGCCTTCTGCGGCAAGTGTATCGGCAGCCTGAGTGGCCAGATGCACACACAGTCCGTATGTAATCACGGTGACATCCGTGCCTTCGCGTTTGACCGCCGCTTTTCCGATCGGCACCGTGTAGTCTTCTTCCGGTACCTCGTCTTTAAGCATCCGGTACGCACGCTTATGCTCAAAAAACAGTATCGGATCGTTATCCCGGATCGAAGCCTTCAGCAGTCCTTTCGCGTCATAGGGCGTGGACGGAATCACGACTTTCAGTCCCGGCGTGTTTGCAAACAGCGCCTCCACAGACTGGGAATGATACAGGGCGCCGTGCACCCCGCCGCCAAACGGTGCCCGGATCGTAATCGGGCAGTACCAGTCATTGTTGGAGCGGTACCGGATTTTCGCCGCTTCAGACACAATCTGGTTGACTGCCGGCATAATAAAGTCCGCAAACTGCATTTCCGCTACTGGGCGGAGCCCGTACATCGCAGCTCCTATGCCCACTCCTGCGATCGCTGATTCGGAGAGCGGAGTGTCGATGACGCGCTGGTCTCCGTAGGTGCTGTGCAGTTCTTCAGTCGCACGGAACACCCCGCCCTTCAAACCGACATCCTCGCCGAGTACGAACACATTTTCATCACGCGCCATTTCTTCTTTCATCGCTGTATTGATTGCCTGAATATAAGACATGACTGCCATATTAGTTCCCTTCTTCCTCGTAAACATACTGCCCAAGCGTCTCAACAGCCGGGTATTCCGCGGCTTCTGCAGCATCTGTTGCGGCATCCACTTCCTCGCGGATCCGCTGCTCCATGGCCTGCTCTTTTTCTTCGATAAGTATCCCTTCAGCCCGCAGGTAATCCGCAAAAGCTACAACCGCATCGGTCTGCTTTTCCTCATCCATTTCTTCGACACTGCGGTACAGCTTGTCGTTATCGTCACTTGAATGAGGTGTAAGTCTTGCCACGAGCGCTTCCACAAGGCTCGGACCTTTACCGTCCCGCGCACGGTCAACTGCTTCTTTCATCGCCTTATACACCTCAAACGGCCGCGTGCCCTCCACGGTTACTCCCGGCATGCCGTAGCCCTTTGCGCGATCAGCTACATGCTCGCAGGCGAGCTGTTTACTTAGTGGTACGCTAATGGCGTATTTATTGTTTTCACAGAAAAACACGACCGGAAGATCATGAACGCCGGCAAAGTTCATACCTTCATGAAAATCTCCCTGGTTGGAGGAGCCTTCGCCAAACGTGACCATCGTAACAAAATCCTTGTTTTTCATTTTAGCTGCCAGTCCGAATCCGGCAGCATGGGGAATCTGAGTGGTTACCGGAGAGGACTGGGTCACAATACGGTTTTTACGTTGGCCAAAGTGTCCCGGCATCTGCCTGGATTCAGAGTTAGGATCCCCCTGTTTGGCAAAAGCTGCCAGCATTAAGTCCTTTGCGGTCATTCCAAATGCCATGACGAGACCAAAATCCCGGTAATACGGCAGCAGGTAGTCCTTATCACGGTCAAGTGCCATAGCTGCAGCCGCCTGCGCCGCCTCCTGGCCCTGGCAGGAGACAACAAAAGAAATTTTGCCGGCACGGTTCAGCAGCCACATCCGTTCATCAAGACGTCTCGCCTGCAGCATAATTTCATACATTGTGAGCGCTTCTTCGTCGCTTAAGCCTACTTCCCGGTGAGTACTGTATTCCTGAATCATTTTTGTTCCTCCTCGTTATTTCACCCGTGGTGAATAGCTTTTCCGTCTACAGCCAAGGCACCTTCAGCATAAATTTCCGCCAATGTCGGATGCGCGTGCACGGCTCCCTGAATTTCAAGGTGCGAAGCATTCATATAGACTGCAAGCGCTCCTTCATTAATCAGTTCGGTCGCTTTTTTTCCAACAATATGAACGCCGAGCACGTCTTCAGTGTCTTTATCTACAATCATTTTCATAAATCCTTCGGGATCACTTTCTATTAGGGCCTTGCCTATTGCCTGAAAAGGCACGGTGCTTGTTTTAATATCCAGGCCGGCGTCTGTAGCTTCACGCTCTGTCCAGCCTACGGAAGCTATTTCAGGATCCGAGTAGACACAGGAAGGAACGTGCTTATAGTTAAGAGGCTCGGGGTGATTTCCGAGCATATGCTCTACAGCAATGATGCCTTCACGTGATGCCACGTGGGCGAGCTGCATGCCGCCGATAACGTCGCCGATAGCGTACATGTGTGATTCCTTCGTCTGATACACCCCGGACGTCTGGATGAAGCTGTTCTGGACTTCGACTTCGGTATTGTGGAGCCCCAGCTCTCCCGTGTTGCCGGTTCTTCCGACAGCGACGAGCATCTTCTCAGCCGTCAGTGCTTCTCCGGACGCTGTACGGACCGCTACTTCCCCGTTTTTCGAAAGTGAAGAAGGATCAAGCTGTGTATTCGTATAAATACGGACCCCTTTTTTCTTCAGGCGTTTTTCCGCCTCTTTTGACACGGCTTCGTCCATCATCGGAAGCAGACGGTCGCCGAGTTCCACCATCTGTACCTCTACGCCGAAATCCTGAAGCATTGAAGCCCATTCCACGCCAATAACTCCTCCTCCGACAATAACGATCGACGAAGGAAGCTTTTCTGCCTCGAGCAATTCCTCGGAGGACAAAATGTATTCGCCATCAATATCGAGTCCTGGTACAGTCGCCGGACTGGAGCCTGTGGCGAGCATAATCTGTTTGGGCTGCAGCATGATATTTTCTCCTTCAGTTTCTGTCTCGACTGAAATGGTGCTTGCCGTTGGAGAAAATATGGAAGCCCCGAGGATGCGCCCGTGTCCGTAGTATACATCTACCTGATGCCTTGAGAGCAGATGCTGGACTCCTTTATGTAATTGTTGTACCGTCTGATTCTTTTTTTCGCGTACCTTCCCGAACTGAAGCCCCACGTTGTCTGCTTCTATGCCGTAGTCCAGGCTTTCCTGCACCATTTTATATACCTCTGCACTTTTTAAATACGATTTACTTGGGATGCATCCACGGTGCAGGCAGGTGCCGCCAATATCCCGGGCTTCTACCACCGCCGTCGATAATCCTCTTTTTGCTGCATGCACAGCGGCCACGTATCCGCCGGTACCAGCTCCTAATATGACCAGGTCATATTCTTTAGCCATAAAAATTCCTCCTGCGGGCTTTCACCCAGGATTTTATTCATTTATCTCTACTTTATTTTAATGGATTTTTCCGTTTCATCATAGCACGAAAATAGATCTGATGCAGAGAAGTTTTGGCATTTGGAGATTATTATAGCACATCCCTTTGATCAGCCGTAAAACAGACCCCGGCGCTAAAATAAAAAAAGCAGCGCTCAGGCTGCTTTACCGGTTCGTTAAAATATGCCGCGAACGGGGCAGAAACTGCTTCCTTGAACGCTTGATGGATTCAATGCGTTCTTCGGCCAGCCGGTTGGCGGCCTGGAACGACGGGATGCCATCCCGCCCCGCAATTTCAAATACACGGACAATATTATCGTAAATACCGTCAACTTTCTTCAGAGCCCTCTCGCGGTCGTACCCGTAGAGCTCGTCGGCGATATTAATGACGCCGCCTGCATTGATAATGTAATCTGGCGCATAAACGATGCCACGATCCTCTAAACGGATGCCGTCCTCCTCCGTCTGCAGCTGGTTGTTCGCTGCTCCTGCTACTACCTTTGCCTGCAGACGGGGGATAGTGCGTTCATTCAATCCGCCTCCGAGCGCACAGGGGCTGAAAATATCGCACGGAACATCGTAAATTTCTTCCGGCGCCACCGCTTTTGCTCCGTAGGTATGAACAGCACGCTCCACTGAAGCTTCCCGGATATCCGTTACAATTAACGAGGCTCCCTCCTCATGAAGAAATCTGCACATTTCAAACGATACGTGCCCCACGCCCTGAACTGCAATCGTTCTGCCGGCAAGGCTGTCGGTACCGAAGGCTTCCTTCGCCGCTGCTTTCATGCCCTGATACACGCCCCGCGCGGTGACCGGTGAAGGATTCCCGCTCGATCCGGAAGCAGAAGACAGGGAAATACCGGTCACAAAGTTCGTTTCTTCATGGATAATATCCATATCATGCTCTGTCGTACCGACATCCTCTGCCGTAATGTAGCGCCCGGCAAGACCTTCAATATAACGGCCGAATGCACGAAACATCTCTTCATTCTTATCTGTGCGGGCATCTCCTATAATTACAGCTTTTCCCCCGCCAAGATTCAGTCCGGCTGCTGCATTTTTGTATGTCATCCCTTTGGCGAGACGCAGAACGTCCTCAAACGCTGCTTCTTCGTTCTCATACGTCCACATCCTTGTGCCGCCCAAAGCCGGGCCGAGTGTCGTATCATGTATCGCTATAATTGCTTTTAATCCTGAATTCCGGTCCTGGCAGACCACTACCTGCTCATAATCGTGCAGCTCCATACGTTCAAACATTTCCATTTTTCGTTCTCCTTTTTTTATAAATTCACATTTATATATGCTCCGTGCGCAGCCGGTCAGCTACTACTGCGATAAATTCACTATTTGAAGGCTTATAGGGGAAAGCACCGTCCTGGCTCCAGCCGAACAGATCAGAGATCGCCTGTGTATGACCGCGGTCCCATGCTACAACAATGGCATGTCTTAACGCCCGTTCGACCCGGCTTGGCGTCGTCTGAAATTTCCGCGCGATTTCAGGATACAGCTGCTTGGTGACTGCGTTAATCATCTGCATATCATCCACCACAAGTTTTACCGCCTCCTGCATATATATATATCCTTTAATATGGGAGGGAATACCAACATATTGAATAATATCTTTAATACGCTCTTCCACCGATTGACGGCCAGCAGCTTTTTCCGGCATATCCTCCGTCAGCACTTGGGAATTCAGGCTTTCTCTGTGCACATCCCGGATATTTGCCATCAGTGCCTCCATATCAAATGGCTTTAAAACGTAATAGGCAGCCCCGAGCTCCACCGCTTTTTTTGTTACATCCTCCTGACCGAACGCAGTTAACATAATAACTTTCGTGTTAACAGTATGTTTATTTTTCAGTGCCGTTAATACAGAAAGCCCGTCCCGGTGCGGCATAATAATATCAAGGAGTAAGACTTCCGGCCGCTTATGTTCCACTACCTCGAGCGCCTCTTCCCCATTATGGGCCGTGCCTGCTATTTCCATATCTTCCTGTTCTTCTATATGTTCAATTAATACTTCGACGAGTTCTTTATTATCGTCGGCCACTACGACCCGTATCATTTCTTTCCACTCCTTTTGCCGCAGGCTTTTGCTGCACTCCTTTTCTCTCTCAACATTATTTTACCATAGCGTGTCGCATAGAAAAAGACAACTTCAGCAGTTGTCTTTTTCAGGTGGACAGATTCTATTGGGGCTACACATTGCTTTTGGCTTTCTCGGCCATTTCCAGCAGTTCAGTCGCATTTTCTCTTGTCAGTGCCGTCACTTCGACTCCCGAAATCATCCGGGCGATTTCATCGATTTTATAATCAGCCGTTAACGGTGTAACGATCGTTTGGACTCTTTCTTCTTTTTCTTCTTTTTGAATATACAAATGGCTGTCTGCCATTGCAGCTACCTGTGGCAGATGGGTGATGCAAAGTACCTGGGATCCTCTGGAAACCAGATGGATTTTTTCCGCAATCGCCTGGGCAACCCGGCCGCTTACACCAGTATCAACCTCATCAAAAATCAGGGAAGTAACGTGCTGGAAGCCGGACAGGATCGTTTTCAATGCCAGCATGATCCTGGAAATCTCCCCGCCGGAAGCTACTTTTGCGAGCGGCTTTAACGGCTCGCCCGCATTGGCTGAAATAAGGAACTCAATTTTGTCCGCTCCCTTTTCATTAAATACCCACGTTTCCCCTTCAGGCGTCTGATAGGTTTTCCCCCGGCTGAGAGGTGCAATCTGCACTTCCATTGTAGCCTTCTCCATGTACAGTGCCTGAAGCTCCTGCTGCACACTGCCGGCAAGCGAATGACCCGCCTGGCGGCGAAGATCGGTTAATGTTTTTGCTTCGGCAATCAGCTCTTCTGCTGCCTGGGAAAGTGCCTGCTCATATTCGGCGATTCGCTCTTCTTTATTGGCGAGTGAATCGATTTCCTCTTCGATTTTGGAGGCATATACTAAAATTTCTCCAACGGAATCTCCGTATTTTCTTTTCAGCTTATTCAACTCATCGAGCCGGTTTTCCACTTCGTTTAATCTCTCAGGGTCAAACGCCATGGAATCAGCTTTGTCCCGAAGCGTAAACGTTGCCTCTTCCAACATGTAATAAGCCGAGCTGATTGATTCGGAAAGCTCTCCGAGATCTGTATCGATTTCTGCGGCTTCTTCCACGCTCGATACGGCCATACCTGCCCAATCGAGAGCCTTTCCTTCACCGTACAAGTGATCATAGGCTCCCCGGATCGCCTCAAACAGTTTTTCGCTGTTGGCCAGAATGTGGCGTTCCTTTTCCAGATCTTCATCTTCACCAGGCTGCAGGCCGGCGGCCTCAATTTCCTGAAGCTGGTATTGAATAAAATCCAGCCGGTTTGCTGTTTCCTGGTCACTTTCCTTCAGCTGCTTTAATTTGGCCTGCAGCTGTCCAAAACGGTAGTAGCGTTTTTGATAGTCTTCAAGCGCTTCTTCAAGCTCCGTTTTCCCGAACCGGTCAAGCATCTGCTGATGACGCTCAGCATGCATCAGGTCCTGATGTTCATGCTGGCCATGGATATCCACGAGGCTGTGGCCAGTCTCCCTCAATACAGCAAGCGTCACCAATTTACCGTTGATGCGGCAGATGCTCTTGCCCTGATGCGTAATATCCCGGCGCAAAACGACCATATCATCTTCAATATCAATGCCTGCGGCCTCTAATTTCTCAACTGCGGGGTGGTTATCCTCCAGGCGGAACAGCCCTTCCATTTCGGCCCGTTTTTCTCCGTGGCGTACATATTCAGCCGATCCCCTTCCACCGATAAGCAGGCCGATCGCATCAATGATGATGGATTTTCCGGCACCCGTTTCACCGCTTAATACTGTTAATCCATTTTCAAATGAAACGGTTAACTCCTCGATAATGGCAAAATTCTTGATGGAAATTTCTTCAAGCATTTCTGCACCCCATTTCCAATTAGCGTTAAAGCATTTCTAAAAATCGGTTTACAATCTCCGGCGAATTTTCCTTCTGCTTACATATAATGAGAATCGTGTCATCCCCGCAAATGGTTCCCATAATATTTTCCCAGTCCAGATTATCAATGAGTGCACCTACAGCATTGGCGTTGCCCGGCAGTGTTTTCATGACAATTAAATTCTCCGAATGGTCAATGCCGACAAAGCTGTCCACGAGCGCCCGTTTTAATTTCTGCATAGGGTTGAAGCGCTGATCGGCAGGCAGACTGTACTTGTATCTGCCGTCAATCATCGGCACCTTCACAAGGTGAAGCTCTTTAATATCCCGCGACACCGTTGCCTGGGTTACGTTGTAGCCGTCTCCCCGGAGTCTCGCTACTAAATCATCCTGCGTTTCTATGTCTGTATTTGAAATCAATTCCCTAATTTTTATGTGCCTCTGTCCCTTATTCATCCCGAAACCTCCCGTGCAAAACTACTTTCATCATAACTATTTCATTATAATTATACAAGTTTATGAGTAAATAGCATGTCATGAGTTAAAAATTCTTTCTAAACCATGAGTTAAACAAAAAAACGCCGAAGGGGATCGGCGTTTACGAAGGTTCCAGTTTTTTCTTAAATGATTCATGCGCTTCCCGGACTACATCTGCTATTCGCTCCTCACCAAAATGAGGCGGCTTATCGCTTAATACCGAACCATACAGCAGGTATTCAATATTGCCGTTTCCCCCGGTAATCGGTGAAAAGTCGAGCGCTTCCGGCACTAAGCCAAAGCTTTCGGCTGACTGAACTGTTTTTTTCAGTACTTCCCTGTGCACTGCAGGGTCTCTGACGATGCCTTTTCGGCCAACCTTTTCCCGTCCTGCTTCAAACTGCGGCTTGATGAGTACGCAAAAGCCGGCACCTGCGGCCAGCACCTGCGGCATAACAGGGAAAAGCTTTTCCAGAGAAATAAAGGATACGTCAGCGATCAGCAGTACAGGCAGCCCGCGCGTCAGCTGACTTTTATCGAGGTATCTGAAATTCACCCTTTCCATCACCTCTACCCTGGGGTCCTGGCGCAGCTTCCAGGCGAGCTGATTGTAGCCGACATCCAGCGCATATACCAAAGAAGCTCCGTTTTGCAGCGCACAGTCGGTGAAGCCCCCGGTAGAAGCTCCGACATCAAGCACCACAGCGTCCTGCAGCTCCAGCTGAAACGATTGAATGGCTTTCTCCAGTTTTAATCCGCCCCGGCTGACGTAGGGCATCTGCTTCCCCTTCAGGCGTAAAGCTGCCTCATCACTGATTTTTGCACCGGGCTTGTCCACCACTTCATCATCTGCCAGCACAAGGCCTGCCATAATTGCCCGTTTGGCTTTTTCCCGGGAATCAAACAGTCCCTTCTGCACCACCAGCGTATCAATGCGTTCTTTATTCATCCGCGGATATTTGTTCTTTCTTTACTGGTCATCGCCGTCACTTTTTCTGCTACTTTCTCTGGAGTGAGACCCAGTTCTTCATAAAGCTCCGGCACACTGCCATGTTCTACATAGTAGTCGGCAATGCCCATCCGGCGGATTGGAAGCGAGTCATGTTCATGGTCGGCCATATATTCAAGCACGGCGCTTCCGAAGCTGCCCTTCAATGCTGCTTCTTCCACTGTCAAAACCGGCTTTCCCTCTTCAGCTAATTCTTCGAGCATTTCGTCGTCAAGCGGCTTGGCTGAACGGGCATTAACGATGCGTACACTAGTGCCCTGTCCGCTTAAAACAGCGGCTGCCTCCTCTACGATTGGAAGCATTGTTCCAAACGAGAGGATCGTACAGTCCGCCCCTTCACGGACAATTTCCCATTTGCCGTAAGGAATCATTTGAAATTCTTCGTCCATTTCCACTCCGAGCCCGTTACCACGCGGATAGCGGACAGCTGTCGGGCCATCGTCATTATGGAAAGCCGAATACAGCATATGCTGCAGTTCATTTTCATCCTTCGGCATCAATATTTTCATATTCGGCAGGTGGCGCAGGTATGCAATATCAAACACGCCCTGGTGCGTCTCGCCATCAGCGCCGACCAGGCCTGCACGGTCAATGCCAAAGAGCACATTCAGATTCTGGCGGCAGACATCATGCACAAGCTGGTCATAGCCCCGCTGCAAAAACGTGGAGTACACGCCGAACACCGGCTTCATTCCCTGCGTGGCAAGCGCGCCTGACATCGTCGTAGCGTGCTGCTCGGCGATGCCTACGTCAAACATGCGGTCCGGAAATTTTTCCGCAAACGTGTCGAGCTTTGTACCGCCGGCCATAGCCGCCGTTATGGCCACCAGACGCGGATCCTGTTCCGCTATTTTTTGCAGGGTATTGCTGAACACGGCACTGTAGGCAGGCGCGGTTGCCGGCTTTTTAATTACTTCACCGGATTCAATCTTATATGGCCCAAGACCATGCCAGGTCCCTTTGGCATCCTCCTCCGCCGGGGTGTAGCCTTTGCCTTTTTTGGAGAGAACATGCACAATCACCGGTCCGTTAGTGTCTCTGGCATATTTAATGTTAGCGTGCAGGTCATCGAGATCGTGACCATCCACCGGACCGAGGTAAGTAAATCCAAGCTCTTCAAAAAACATGCCGGACAGAACCATCTGCTTCATGCTGTCCTTCATCCGGTCGGCATAGGAGGCAAGCTTCGACCCGAACGCAGGAATTCTGCGCAGCATATGGTCGACGTCTTCTTTTGTTCTGCGGTAAGTACCGGCTGTCCGAATGCGGCCGAGCATACTGTGAAGTGCCCCTACGTTCGGAGAAATCGACATCTCATTGTCGTTCAGAATAACAGTAACGTCCGTCTGTTCATGCCCGATATGGTTAAGTGCTTCGAGAGCCATACCGCCAGTAAGGGCTCCATCACCGATAATAGCTGCTACTTTGGCATCTTCCCCCTTCAGCTGATTCGCAAGCGCCATTCCTTCTGCTGCAGACAGCGATGTCGAGCTGTGGCCGGTCTCCCACACGTCATGTTCACTTTCTGAGCGTTTAGGGAAGCCGCAAAGCCCCTGGTACTGGCGCAGCGAATCAAATCGATCCGCACGTCCAGTTAAAATTTTATGCACGTAGGACTGGTGCCCGACGTCCCAGATGAGCTTGTCTTTTGGCGTATTGTACAGCTGATGCAGGGTGAGCGTTAATTCCACTACTCCGAGATTGGGACCGAGATGGCCGCCGGTAACGGATAATTTTTCAATCAGGAAAGCCCGTATATCTTCACCCAGTGCTTTTAATTCTTTGTCGTTGTACTGCTTCATGAATCCAGGGTCTTGGATCGTTTCCAGGTTCATTTAAATCCCCCTACCTGCTATGTTTTTCTGTTGATGATTTCCATCTTCTTTTCTTTGGAATCAGCTTAATTTTTAACTTATTTTCAATAAAATACAAGATTCTTCCTACCTGAAAAACAATATTGTTTGCATACGTAATCGCAAATGTTTTTCCAAGTGCTTTTCCGCTGACTGTGAGCGCTGCCACTATAGCTGTAAATATAGTGCTCAGAACCAGCTGGCCGTTGGAGCTGTTATTTGTGCCAATGGTCATACCAAGCTGCACGACAACTGCCGAGCTGGCCGTCCCGCTTACAACCCCGCTGATATCACCGATCACGTCGGCACAGAAGTTCGCGACCCGGTCGGCATTCCGCTGAATAAAAACACTGTGGGAGGCTCCGGGAACTTTTTTAGCGGCCATTGCATTGAACGGTCTCGGCTTTGCTGCTGTGGCAGCTACGCCGATCACATCAAAGGTTACACCGGTAAATACGATGATCAGCACGACTACCATGCCAATCGCCCAGCCAACCCCAGAAAGTACTGCTGTCGAGACTACTGAGAAGATTGCTGCAAGTATCAGGGTAACAAACCCAATTAACGTACTCCAACGGAGCGATTTTTTCCATAAACTATTCATGTTCACTTATCACCAAATTCTTTGTTTTTATCATAACGTACATCTCATTCTTTTAATATCATTTTATGCTCTGGCCTGATTGTTTATACCCTAAATAACATACATTTAAGCTTTTCCCCGCTTCACCCTCAAACACTCACGTAAAAGAAAAAAGCGCCTGTCAGCGCTTCTTCAACTACTTATGTATAAAGTTGAATGGTCGCCCGGAGCGTAAACCTTGTGGCTTAGGTCCAGTAGGATTTCCCACCAGGCAGCCAATTCGTCGCCGAATCGGTGGTTTCCCTTTAATGCCTGGTGAACGCCGTCACCGGCAGTTCGACTGAATTACCACTCAGACCACACTGCAATCCACTCCGGACGTGCGTCAAACAGCCTAGGGGTTTTCCCCGGCAGTTCCGTGCCACTTTCTTATCCTCTTTTGCAGAACAAGTTTCAGTTGTTGGGTCCCATACCAGTTGGCCGACCGGTATGATACCAATTGAACAACCTCCCCACTGTTCCACTCAAGGCAGGCTACGCTGTTGAAAGGCCTTCCCTTGGCCCTTGCAACAGGTCTTACCGCGGCATGCGTCCGGGACGGTATCCGTCTTCCAGGATGACCCGGATGCATTACCACAGCCTCCACGGCGAAAGGGTTCGCGCCCACATGCCATTGTGGATCGCCCTTACGCCTTAACTCCCAGCACCGACCCAGGGCTGGGCGCCGCAAGCCGACGCCAGGAACTTCATCGATGTGCCCTTCAGCGGATTTTTAGGCCCGCCTTCGAAAATGGAGAACCGACTAGGATACTGCACCATTCAACTTTTCAGAATTATTTTAGCATGGTTTTTCTGTTCTGAAAACTAATTCGTTCTGCTTTAGTGATTGCGCTGACCAACATATTGGAGAAAGGCTGTTAAAAGAGACGTATCTACTGCGATGCGCCCGAGCAGCTTTTCTGCCTGTTCAATATGATGGGCAAGTTTCTCTTTTGCCCCTTCAAGGGTCAGCAGTTTTGGATATGTGCTTTTTTCTTTCGTTTCATCGCTTCCGGAGGACTTTCCCATTTCCTCGAGGGATCCTTCAACATCCAGAATATCATCCTTAATTTGAAAAACGAGACCGAGTTCACGGCCAAACGCACGCCAGTTTTCCACATCTTCGACTGCCGCTTCTGCTATCAGCGATCCGGAAACAGCAGCGAAGGTCAGCAGATCTCCCGTTTTATGATGATGAATGTATTCGAGCTCCTCCAGGGTGAGAGACTGCTTCTCCCCTTCGAGGTCAGCCATCTGGCCGCCGACCATGCCTTCGCTTCCAGAGGCCTCAGCCAGCTCCTGCACCAGCTGTAGTCTGGCAGCGGCAGAAGCCGGCCGTTCCGATTCCACAATCCAGGAAAAGGCTGTCGTCTGCAGAGCATCCCCCGCTAAAATGGCAGCGGCCTCCCCAAATTTTTTATGATTCGTCGGCTGTCCCCGGCGCCAGTCATCATCGTCCATTGACGGCAGATCATCATGGACGAGCGAATACGTATGAATCAGCTCCACGGCAGACGCGGCCGGAAGATCCTCTTCTTCCACCGGGCGGTAGCATTGGAGCACAGCCAGTGAAAGCAATGGACGCACGCGTTTCCCTCCTGCTTCGAGAGAATAAAGCATCGCTCCTTTCAGCGTCTCCGGCGTTTTTAATGCACGTACCCGGTCAGTCAGAGCCCGGTCGACAGACGGCCGATATGTATCGAAAAAATGCTGAAGGTCCCCATTCATTCGCCCGGCTCCTCGTTTTCAAGCGGTGTTACCTCTCCGTTCTCATCCACAATTTCGTCCATCTGCTTTTCAACCTTCTGCAGCTTTTCGTGACACGTGTTGGAAAGCGTCATGCCCTCCTGATACATCGTGATCGCTTTTTCCAGAGGCACTTCACCCTCCTCAAGCCGTTCTACGATCTGCTCGAGTTTTTCCATCGCCTGTTCAAAAGTTTGTTCCTGTTCTGCCAAGATTACCGCTCCTTTTCCGGACGGGAAAGTGCCTCAAAGCCATCTTCCCCTTTTTCTTTAACTTCACATTGCAGATATCCATCCGTCATATACATCCGCAGGCGGCTTCCTTCGTCTGCCTGGGCAATCGAAGACAGCACCTTATCATTTTCGTCGTAAGCAACATTGTAGCCACGCTGTAAAATAGCAAGCGGATTCAGCAGTTCAAGCGCCTGCAGCGATTTTGCAAAAGTGGCTTTTTTCCGTTCCACCTGCTGATTCATCGCTTTTTGCAGCCGGGCCCGCTTTTCGTACATCCGTTCGCGTTCAAGTTCGATTAAGCGCTCGGGGTGCTGGCGCATAAGCCGCTTTTCTGTTTCTTCAAGCTTCTGTCTGCTTGTTTTTACCGTCTGCAGCGTCTGCTTTTCAAGCCGTTCCATCATCCGATCAAGATCCTGTTCCTTTTGCTCAAACAGGCGGGCCGGGTATTTAAATGCATACGAACGACGAAGCTTGGCAAGCCGGGTGCGCTGCTCCTGTATTTTATAATTCATCTGCCGGTGCAGGCGTTGCTGCAGCTGCCGGACTTTTTCTTCGAGTTCGCTGATCATCGGGACGGCTATCTCAGCAGCCGCTGTCGGCGTCGCTGCCCGCACATCCGCAGTAAAGTCGGCAATCGTGACATCTGTTTCGTGTCCCACCGCGGAAATCACCGGCACGCTTACGTTCCGGATGGCTCGTGCCACCACTTCTTCGTTAAACGCCCACAGGTCTTCGATAGAGCCGCCTCCACGCCCAACAATGACTACATCTGCGCTGGTCATTTTTTCGACTCTTTCAAGAGCCCGGGTGACCGATCCCGGCGCCTGTTCCCCCTGCACCAGCACAGGGAACAGCGTGATTTTCACCGGGGGAAAACGCCGCTTCAGGGTGGATACAATGTCCCGTATGGCGGCACCGGTCGGCGACGTGATTACGACGATATGCCTTGGGATGGGTGGGAGCGCACGCTTATGCTCCTGTGCAAACAGCCCTTCAGCCTCCAGCTGTTTTTTCAGCTGTTCAAAGCGTACGTACAGCTGTCCGATACCATCCGGCTCCATCGCGTTCACATACATCTGATACTGGCCGAAAGGCTCATACACAGAGACGCTGCCTGTTATGAGAACCTTCATGCCGTTTTCCGGAATAAAAGAAAGGTTTTTGTTTTTTCCGGCAAACATAACCGCCGATATTCTCGCCTGCTCGTCTTTCACGGTGAAATACATGTGACCCCTGCTGTGCTTTTTAAAGTTCGAGATTTCTCCGCGCAGCCATACTTTCTGAAGCCCCGGGTTCTGTTCGATGGAACGCTTGATGGCCCCCGTCAGCTGGGAAACGGAAATCCATTTATCTGCAGGTGACTGCATGCCCTCATGCCTCCTGCCGGTGAAAACGTTTAGCAGACTGCAGCGTGTTGTAGAGGAGCATCGTAATCGTCATCGGACCGACGCCACCCGGTACCGGCGTGAGATACGAGGCTTTCTCGCTCACTTCTTCAAAATCAACGTCCCCGCACAGCTTTCCGTCATCCTTGCGGTTCATCCCGACGTCTATCACGACAGCTCCCGGTTTAACATCTTTTCCTTTTACGAATTCCTGCCGGCCAATGGCCGCGATCAAAATATCTGCCGACTGCATGTACGACTCCAGGTCTTTCGTGCGTGAGTGGCAGTGGGTAACCGTGGCATTTTTATTTAAAAGCAGCTGCCCCATTGGTTTACCGACGATATTGCTTCGTCCGAGAACGACAGCATGTTTGCCTTCAATTGAAACTCCGGTGTATTCAAGCATTTTAATAATGCCGTATGGAGTACAAGGGAGAAATGCCTCCTGACCGGTCATCATCCGGCCGATGTTGATGGGATGAAATCCATCTACATCTTTATCAGGCGAAATGGTTTCAATTACTTTTTTATCCGAAATGTGGTCCGGCAGCGGCAGCTGCACCAAAATTCCGTGGATATCTTCATTGTCGTTATAATCCTTTACAATCTGTAAAAGTTCTTCCTCAGTAACTGATTCCGGCAGTTCTTTTAATTCTGAATGGATACCGACTTCTTTAGACGCCTTCTGCTTTCCTTTGACATACGACCTCGAAGCCGGATTATCTCCTACTAAAACCACGGCAAGTCCAGGTATTTGCTCTCCATTATTCCAGGAGGCGACCTCCTGCCTGATTTTCTCACGCAATGAAGCTGCTACTTCTTTGCCGCTGATCAGTTGGGCACTCATTCGCTCTCTCTCCCTTCCCGCTCACAATCGCTTAAAATATTCGACAGCACGCCGTTGACAAATTTCCCTGCCTCTACACCGCCGAATGCTTTGGCCAGTTCAATGGCTTCATTGACGCTTACATGCAGCGGAATATCAGGCACATATAACATCTCATGAACGCACTCTCTTAAAATAGCCCGGTCCACGTTCCCAACCCGTTCAAGAGTCCAGTGTTCAAGCTGATCTACGAGTCGTTCATCAATTTCTACTAGGTGTTCCCATACGCCATGCACCGCAGAAATCAGAAATTCATCTGCTTCTTCATCCTCGAGCATGGAATTTTTTATTGCCTGGTCCGCATCAACATCTGTAATATCCATCTGGTACAGTGCCTGTACGGACCGAAGCCTGGCTAAACGTCGATTCATTTCGTGTTCTCCTTTTCTCCTATGTACCCGGAGCCGTATTCGTAAATGAAAGAAGGACGGCTGTCCCGAAAAACGGTGGCGGGAGAGCCCCCCTGTTCATTTTTCCTGTTCCTGTAACGGCTGCTCTTCTTCAGGGAACTGCAGGCCGATAATGTGTACGTTCACCGCATTGATGTGAATATCTGTCATGCCCCGTACGGTCTGCTGAATGTTTTCCTGTACCTGCTTAGCCGTGATGGGCACAGAGCTTCCGTAATGAATCAGCATGCTGATCGTTACCACCGCACCGCTTTCAGTCAAGTCTATCTTCACGCCTTTACCGTATGATTTCCGGCCGAGACGCTCGGCTACATCATCTGCGATGCTGCCCTGCAGGTCATATACCCCTTCGACTTCGAGCGCGGCAATGCTTGCCACTACTTCAATCACGTCCCGGGCAATCTCAATATTTCCCAGGCTTTCTTTTTCTTCGCCTATCGTAAGCAGCGTATATTCACTCACAGCGCTCCCCGCTTTCTATGCAGCATGATTTTATTCGTCCTGCTCCGCCTCTGCTTCTGCTCTTTCTTTTTCTTCTGCTTCTTTCTGCTTTTGTACGTATTCGTATTTATATTGGCGGAATACGGGATATTCAGAAAGGTTCTCAGGGATTTTTCCTTTTTCAAGCAGAATCAATTTGACAATATCCTTATTCCGGGCCATATGATACTTTTCTCCGTACTCATTTTCTTCAGCAAACTGTTTAATGCTCTGGTAATCTTCTTCCTGAATCGATACAGTATATTCATGGCCGGGTTCTCCGTACTGGTGCTCAAACCCTATTTCAAATTCCACGATCTGTATTTGGTCGCTTTTCATATTGCGGGTCTGTTCGAGTACCGCTTTTGCGCCTTCCGTTAAATCATTCCATTCCATATAATAGCCTCTCTTTCCGTATTACCGCTCAAAATTCCATTCCATTATATCACGGTGATTCTGCAATTTCACCGGTCCGGAGCTGCCTGCGTCTATTTGTTCAAGAAAAAACGGCCTCCCCAATGGCAGGCCGTTAGTTTTTAGGCACGGGAGGCGTATGCGCCGGTCCTTGTATCGACCACGATCCGCTCGCCTTCTTCAATGAAAATAGGGACCTGCAGACGGTAGCCGGTCTCCACCACTGCCGGCTTGGAGCCCCCGGACTGAGTGTTACCTTTAATACTTGGGTCTGTTTCTTTGACTTCAAGCTCTACCGTATTAGGCACTTCAACACCAAGTGTTTCTGTCCCGTAACTGGTAATGGACACTTCCATGTTTTCTTTCAGAAAGTTTAATTCATACTTCAGCTGGTCGCTTGTCAGCTCCATTTGATCAAACGTCTCCATGTCCATAAATGTATGCACATCACCGCTTGCATACAAATACTGCATTTTCCGGCGTTCGATGTGGGCATTGTTCACTTTTTCACCCGCGCGGAAAGTTTTCTCCTGAATGTTACCCGTACGCAGACTCCGGAGTTTGGAGCGGACAAATGCTGCCCCTTTTCCAGGCTTTACGTGCTGGAATTCGACAACCGTCCAGATATCGCCGTCTGTTTCAATGGTGAGTCCTGTTTTAAAATCGTTAACTGAAACCATAAACGTTCCTCCACTCTTCAATTGATCGATTATTACTATATCACAGCTGTGCGTTTTTTTATACGCGCCCCCGGTTAATTGCCGACAATCGTCAGCTCTTTTGCGGAGTAGCTGAGCTTTTGGATGCCTGTTTCGGTAATAAGAACGTCGTCTTCTATTCGAACGCCGCCAAGCTCCGGTACATAAATCCCCGGTTCAATGGTAATCACCATGCCCGGCTCGAGCTTGACATCGCTTTTCGGGGAAACGCCCGGCTGTTCATGCACTTCCATACCGAGTCCATGCCCGAGGCTGTGGCCGAAGCGTTCGCCGAACCCTTCTTTATTAATATGCTCCCGTGCGATCGCATCTGCTTCTTTTCCGGTCATTCCCGGCCCAACCTGCTCCACAGCCTTCATCTGGGCCTCATACACCGTCTGATATATTTTTTTCAGGTCGTCATTGGGTTCACCGACAGCGAGGGTTCTTGTAATGTCCGAGCAGTAGCCGTTCACGTAAGCCCCGAAATCAAGCGTCACCAGCTCCCCATCCTCTATCACTTTATCGGAAGCGATACCGTGAGGAAGAGCACCTCTCCACCCCGAAGCAACGATTATATCAAATGAAGATCCCGCTGCCCCGTTTTTTCTCATATAAAATTCCAGCTCGTTACTTACATCGAGCTCGGTCATGTTCGGGGCGATGATCGATTTAATGTGTTCAAACGCATCCTCAGCAATATTGACCGCTGTCTGGAGCTTTTCCACTTCTTCTTTAGATTTGTACGCCCGCTGCTTTTCCACGATTCCCGATACCGGAGAAAGGGATCCGCTTAATTTTTCTCTCATATCTTCAAACTGTGCATAGGTTACGTGCTGCTTTTCAAACCCAATGGAGGTCACTTCTTCGCTTTGGGCAATCTCTTCGACCGTATCCCATGCCGAGCCCCTCTGCTCGATCACCTCGAAATCAAGGGCTTCATCATTAGCCTGCTCCACATAACGAAAATCCGTAATCAGCCGGGCCGATTTTTTTGTGATAACCAGCGTACCGGCCGAACCGGTAAAACCACTCACATAACGGCGATTGTAAGGGCTTTGTATCACTAGAGCGTCGAGCTTTTTATGTTCAAGGTCTTCCCGAATACGTGCTGTGATCTCATGCATTACCGACACCTCTTTTTCGATTAACTTTGCTTCCCTGTTTATCGTAACACAACGCCCGGTAGGGAAACAGACATTAGGAGGGTGGAAAGCTTCATTTATATATCACGTGTATTTTCATTAGAATATGGGAATATTAATATTACCGTGAGAGAATGTTTAAAAGTAGCGCATTTCAAATCTTTATTGTAAAATTTAAGTACTATTTCTACTAACACTCTCTCACCCCTAACGCCCTATGCCTCTGAAGAAAGTTTTACTGCCTCGCCCAGCGGGTATGGAAGTAAATCTTCTCAAGGAAGCTGTCCGATCCGGGAAGAAGGATATCAGGGTATTTCTGATTTTTACTATTTAATGCACTATACTATTTAATCAATTTTCGATATAACTGTCCCTGCCCGCTGATCATGCATGAAAATTTTAACGAAACGAGAGGTGTGTTCCATGCAGCAAGCGCTGAAAAATCCCATTGCCACTGTTGTGCTGGGACTTGCCATTTTAGGGGTGGGTTACCGGCTCGTAACAGACCCGCTTGGTCTGCTTCTTTACCTTGTTATTGGTGCAGCTATCGCTGTTGGATTATATTTCCTTTTCACAAAAGTTATCATGAAACGCGCGATGATGAACCAATACCAAGCCGGCTCTAATGCTGCTTCGGGTCGATCCGGAGCAGCGAAAGGCACTCAGGCGAAAAATTTTAAACAGGCCCAGAAGCAGCAGAAGAAAAAATCCGCTAAAAACTCCAGTAAACGACGGAACGATGCAAATCTGAAAGTAATTCAGGGAAACAAAAACCGAAAAAAAGATCGGGCGTAAAATAAACGCCTGATCTTTTTTTATTCGTATGAACGCTGAACATCGCGCAGCGCCTGCACACGTTCATCATCCTCTTCAAAATACTGAAGAACATCTCCAATACGATCAATCGCATCCCAGCTGAGATGATGTTCAATTCCCTCCACATCGGCATATATTTTGTCCTCATCCACACCGATAATATGTAAAAACTTCTCAAGCAGTTCATGCCTGTAAACCAGGCGCTTTCCTATTTTATTTCCTTTTGAAGTCAGCACAAGTCCCCGATACCGTTCATAAATCAGATATTCCATTTTATCGAGTTTCTGGACCATTTTTGTTACCGAGGAAGGATGCACCTCGAGCGTCTCTGCAATGTCCGAGACCCGCGCATATCCTTTTGATTCAATTAGCTGATAAATCCGCTCTAAATAATCTTCCATACTAGGAGTCGGCATCGAGACCCTCCAATAAATATGATAAAAAACGTCACACAAAAAAATTGGCTTTCTTCATTTTAACGAAACTATTTCTAAAAAACAAACCTTCTTTTTCTTATAATTAACCCCTATTTCAAAATTGCCCCTAAGAAACTTTTTTGTTTTCTGAATAATTCTTTCCCTTTTGAAGAGCTTTTCTTTTTTTCGGATCTGCAATCTTGTACAATATAAAGTATTGAAGGAGGCAGCATTCATGAGCTATGTGATGTATAACGAATCCATCATTCCAAAAGAGGAAGCCGCTATTTCATTTGACGACCGCGGGTATTATTTTGGCGACGGCATTTATGAAGTGATCCGGGTATACAACGGAAAATTATTCCTCCAGGAAGGTCATCTTGAGCGTTTCCAGGACAGTGCTTCTAAACTCGACCTGGCCGTTCCGTATTCCCCCGATACTATGAAATCGCTTCTCCGCCGGTTGATTAATAAAAACGGGCTTACCACGGGCTATATTTACTTTCAGCTGACCAGAGGTATTCAGGCCCGGGATCATTTGTATGAACGCGGCAACGCGCCTGTATTAACCGGTTTTACAAAGGCAGCCGAGGTGCCGTTTGCTAAGCAGGACGACGGTATTGATGTGTACGCCACTGAAGACATCCGCTGGCTTCGCTGTGACATAAAAACCATTAACCTGCTCGGAAACGTGCTCGCTAAACGGGCCGCAGAGGACCATCACTGTGCAGAGGCTCTCCAGCACCGCGGGGACGTTATTACAGAAGGGTCTTCCACTAACGCCTTTATTGTTAAGGATGAAACGATTATTACCCATCCGCAGAGCAATTATATTCTCGAAGGTATTACTAAACGCTATGTGCTTCAGCTTGCAAAGCAGCTGAATATTCCCGTTGAACAACGTCCGTTTACTATCGGGGAGGCCCAGGAGGCTGAGGAAATGTTTATGACGAGCACTTCAATTGAAATTGTACCTGTGCGATCCATTCAGGGCTCCTTTGAAGCCAGATATGGACATTCTCCGGTAACGAGAGAGCTGCTTGGAGAATTCCGCCGGGAGGTCGAACTATTCGAAGCAGGGGACACCCAGCCGCTTGTCACCTATAACTAAGTATTTATACGCGTAATCAATAAAAGACCGCTCCGGAGCGGTCTTTTATATTTTGATGCCGTTATTTATGCACTGTATCAGCGTCTGAAATTCCATTCCTCCGACTGGTAGCGCTCTTTGGCCAGCTTCTGCACCTCTTGTTCCTGGTCGGTGGTCAGCTTATATTCTTCAAGGCCGGCATTCAGACCGGCGGCAAACCCTTCCTTAAATGCTTCGCGCAGATCGCCAAGGGTAAATGGTTTATCCGTCAGCTCATTAATTGCTACAGCCTTGCTTTTAAATGCTTTCTGCATTCTTTCCCGCACGCGCGCGCTCGGATATTTAAACAAATCGAACAATTTATCCTCATCAAGATCCAGTATAATCGAACCGTGCTGCAGGATAACGCCGCGCTGTCTCGTCTGGGCACTTCCGGCAATTTTCCGGTCCTCCACCACCAGCTCATACCACGACGAGGCATCAAAACAGTTAGCCGAACGGGGATTCTTCAAAGAATCCTCTTCTTCCTTCGTTTTCGGCACGGAAAAATAAGCATCCAGGCCGAGCTTTAAAAATCCCTGCAGAATCCCTTCCGACAGCACGCGGTAGGCTTCCGTCACCGTTTCCGGCATTTCCGGATGGTCTTCTGACACGATGATGCTGTAGGTCAGCTCCTGATCATGCAGAACCGCCCGGCCTCCCGTCGGCCGGCGCACAAAACCTACGCCGTGCTTTTCCACTGCATCCATATCAATATCTTTCTTCGCCTTTTGGAAGTAACCGACCGACAGCGTCGGCGGATTCCATCCGTAAAATCTGATCACCGGCGGAATCTGTCCTTCACTGTGCCATTGCAGCAGCTTTTCATCGAGCGCCATATTATAGGCCGGGGACTGGTTGCCTGAATCTATAAAAAGCCAAGTATCTTTTGCCATTAGTGCTCATCTCTCTTTCTCGATTTTTCCCTTTCCATTGTAGCAGAGATCGCTGCTTTCCATATATAAAAATGACCGCCCGTTAATTAGAAATCTAGCAAAACAACAGGGTTATGCGTTATAATTAATTTGCAATCGACCTGGAAAGAGGTGAAATAATATATATGATATTTGAATGGTTATGGGTAGTGCTTATTGCGGTATTAGTTTTTCTTATTGTACGCCGGTTTGTCGGCCCGAAAGACTTAACTGCATTACCACAGGAAGATTTTATTAAAGGCTATCGCAAAGCCCAGCTCATCGATGTGCGTGAGCCGAAGGAATATGACGGCGGCCACATCCTCGGGGCCCGGAACATTCCTGTTTCCCAGATGAAGCAGCGGATGGTGGAGATCCGGGAAGACCAGCCTGTTTATTTATACTGCCAATCCGGCATGCGTTCAAAGCAAGCTGCAAAATTGATCAAAAAGCATAAGGGAAACCGGGATATCTATCACCTGAAAGGCGGCTTCAAGCGCTGGACAGGTAAGATCAGCAAAAAGAAAAAAAGCGCATAATTAAAAGGAAGAGCGGAGATGCTCTTCCTTTTTTGCAATGTTTGAAGCCCAAAGACCTCATAGGCTTATTTATTTCATGGACTTGAGCGACGTTTCAGTATTATATGTCAGCACAGGTTTACGTGCCGCCAGCGTCTCATCCAGCCTTCCGACTACAGTAGTGTGAGGCGCTTCCTGCACCATTTCCGGGTCTTCTTCTGCTTCTTTGGCAATTCCGATCATCGCGTTTGCAAACGCATCAAGCGTTTCCTTCGCTTCGGTTTCTGTCGGTTCGATCATCATGCACTCTTCGACGTTGATCGGAAAATAAATGGTCGGCGGATGATAACCATAATCAAGCAGGCGTTTAGCCATATCGAGCGTACGTACGCCGAGCTTTTTCTGGCGGCGGCCCGAAATCACAAATTCGTGCTTGCAGTGACGGCCGTAGGGGAGGTCAAAATACGGCTCAAGCCGTCTCATTAGATAATTGGCGTTTAATACAGCATACTCTGATACTTTTCTGAGTCCCTCTGCACCCATCGTACGGATATACGTGTAGGCACGCACGTTAATACCAAAATTACCGTAATACGGCTTCACGCGGCCGATGGAATACGGCCGGTCTTTATCCCAGTAGTACTTATCATTTTCTTTTGAAAGCACTGGCCCAGGCAGATAAGGAATCAGCTCTTTTTTCACGCCAACCGGTCCACTGCCGGGCCCTCCGCCTCCGTGAGGGCCGGTAAAAGTTTTATGCAGGTTCAGGTGAACGACATCAAATCCCATATCCCCAGGTCTTGTGATGCCCATAATGGCATTGGAATTCGCCCCGTCATAATAGAGCCGGCCACCAGCCTGATGGATTGTATCGGCCATTTCCATAATATCTTCCTCAAACAAACCGAGTGTGTTCGGATTCGTGAGCATGAGGGCAGCCGTTTTTTCGCCCGTTACTTCTTTTAAATGCTCAAGGTCCACCAGCCCGCGTGCATCGGTCCGGACCGTTACATGATCGAATCCTGCCACTGTTGCCGAAGCAGGGTTTGTTCCGTGCGCAGAGTCGGGCACGATCACCTCCGTACGTTTTGTTTCTCCATTCGCTTCGTGAAGCGCTCGTATCAGCATCAAACCGGTCCACTCTCCCTGGGCACCGGCCGCCGGCTGCAGCGTTACTTCATCCATACCGGTTATTTCAGCAAGCGCCTGCTGCAGGTCGTACATCATTTCGAGATTCCCCTGCACCTGTGCTTCCGGCTGGTACGGGTGCGTCGCGGCAAAACCGGCCATGCGGGCTGTTTCTTCATTGATTTTCGGATTGTATTTCATCGTGCAGGACCCAAGGGGGTAAAAGCCTGAATCCACTCCGTAATTTCGATTCGAAAGCGCCGTATAGTGGCGCATCAACTGCAGTTCAGATACTTCCGGCAGTGCCGGCTCTTCTTCCCGGATATTAGCCCCCGGCAAAATGTCACTCAGGCTTTGTACAGGTATATTCGTCTCCGGAAGGGAATACGCTACCCTACCTGGTTTGCTTTGTTCGAAAATTAACGGCTGGTTAGGCTGTTTCATGTACAAGCACCTCCAAATGTTTGGCAAAGGTCTCCAGCTGTTCTCTTGTGCGAAGTTCGGTCACGCATACGAGCATCTGCCCGTTTTTATCCGCCGAAACCTCGCTTAAATCATACCCGCCGATGATTCCCTGCCTGAATAGCTGTTCATTCACTTCTGCAACGGGACGGCCGAGATCAACAACAAATTCATTAAACGATGGTGACTCATGGACAAGCTCGATGCCTTTTTGTTTGAGCAGCTGTTTAAAGAAATGAGCACTTTTAACATTTCGTTCGGCCGTTTCCTTCAGCCCTTTTTTACCGAGAGCCGTCATTGCGACAGAAGCAGCCAGCGCGTTCAGAGCCTGGTTTGAACAAATGTTGGATGTCGCTTTGTCCCGTCGGATATGCTGCTCTCTTGCCTGCAGCGTCAGTACATAGCCCCGGCTTCCGTCTTCATCCTCCGTCTGTCCGACAAGACGTCCGGGAACCTTCCGAATATGCTTTTTAGTGGTGGCAAAAAACCCGCAGTGAGGTCCGCCAAACTGCATTGGAATACCAAGCGGCTGAGCGTCTCCTGCCACAATATCCGCCCCGAAACGTCCCGGCGGCGTCAGGACGCCGAGCGCGAGGGGGTTTGCCGACACAATCATCAGCGAGTTTTCTTTATCGGCTGCCTGCCTTACAGCAGCTAAATCTTCAATAGTCCCATAAAAGTTTGGGTACTGCACGATCACTCCTGCGGTATCAGCATCAATCATGTCTTCAAGCTTACCTATGTCGGTACGTCCATCCTTTTCGGGAACGATTTTCACTGTAAGTCCGGGACCGGCAGCGTATGTTTTCAATACATCGAGCGCTTCAGGGTGAACGGTTCCAGAAACGACGATGGTGCGGCGCCTTCCCCTGTTTTCACTTGCGGCCATCAATGCTGCTTCTGCGAGCGCCGTCGGCCCGTCATACATAGACGAATTAGCGATATCCATTCCTGTAAGTTCACTGATCATCGTTTGAAATTCAAAGATTGCCTGCAGCTCACCCTGCGAAATTTCCGGCTGGTACGGAGTATACGCCGTGTAAAATTCCGAGCGCCGGAGCACGTGATCGACGACTGTCGGTATATAATGCTCGTACACACCTGCCCCGAGATAGGAGACGCACTCCTGTACATTAGTATTTCCGTCGCTGAGGCGCTTCATTTCCTTTAGAAGGTCCGTTTCCCCAAGAGCTTTCGGCAGGTTCATTTCTCCGGAAAAGCGTATATTTTCCGGCACGTCCTCAAACAGTTCACCGACCGACTCCACGCCAATTGTTTTAAGCATTTCTTCTTTATCCTCGCCGGTTACCGGCAGATAGCGATAATCCATACCTGATGCCTCCTCTGTTTATTTTTCTCTTTTATAAAAAGGTACAGCTGCCACTTTTGCCCGTTTGGCTTTGCCCCGCACATCCACTTCGACAGCCTGATCCAGATTTGTCCATTCGATATTCAGAAGTGCAAGTCCCACGTTTGTTTTCAGCGTCGGCGACTGAGTGCCTGTAGTGACCCAGCCGATTTCCTCCCCGTCATCATTGTGTACCATGTAACCTGGGCGGGGTATGGCTTTATCAACCATTTCGATCCCGACGAGCTTACGTTTTAAGCCCGTTTCTTTTTGTTTTTTTAAAGCTTCTTTACCAATAAAATCGTCCTCCTGCTTCAGCTTTACGCAAAATCCGATGCCTGCTTCAAGCGGTGTAATATCTGCGCTCAGCTCCTGGCCGTAAAGCGGCAGCTTTGCTTCAAACCTCAAGGTGTCCCGCGCACCGAGACCGCATGGAATGAGTTCTTCCGATTCTCCTGCTTCCATGATCGTCTCCCAGCAGCGGATGGCCTCTTCAGCCCGGCAGTATAATTCAAAGCCGTCTTCTCCGGTATAGCCGGTTCTTGAGATGATAATATTTTCCGCTTCTCCGACTGAAGCGCCGGCAGAAAAACGAAAAGGCAGAATCTCTGAAAGAGAAGCATCGGTTATTTTCTGCAGCACTGCTTCTGCCATCGGGCCCTGGACAGCAATTAGTGCTGTATCCTCCGAAATATCGGTAATACTTACGTTTTTCGTTACGTGGCGGCGGAGCCATTCCAGATCTTTTTCAATATTGGATGCGTTTAAAACGAGCATGTATTTTTCCTTTTCGAGCTGGTACACGAGCAGATCGTCAACCGTACCTCCATCTTCATAGCACATGGCGGTATAAAGCGCTTTTCCGGGTTCTGCATTTTTTATGTTATTTGTGAGCATATACTGCAGAAATTCAGCAGCACCCTTCCCTTCTATGATCGCCTCACCCATATGGGAAACGTCAAACAGACCAGCCTTTGTACGAACCGCCTCGTGTTCGTTTTTGATGCCAGAAAACTGAACAGCCATTTCCCACCCGCCAAAATCGACGGTTTTTGCTCCGTATTTCTCATACACAGGATACAGGGGAGTTCGTTTTAATTCTGCCAAGAAAATCACCTCATTCATTATTTTCTGAAAAATCAAAACAGGAAAAAGCATAAAAAAGACAGAACTCCATAAACTATGGAAGCTCTGTCCTATAACCAGAAAGTTTCTCCTTTCCGTCGTACGGAAAGAGTGTCTTCGTGGGTGGCTTCTAAAAAGAAGCGCTCTCCAGAGGAGCGTCCAGTAAGAGTCTGTTTGCCTGAGAGATTCACCTGTTACGGCTTGCTCCTTCGGCGCTGCCGGGCAGTCTCTCCCCTTACCATCATCCGCGCATTATATGTACACCTTTATTTGCTCATATTCTATCACTAATTCAGTTAAAAACCAATGCTGAAAAAAATTAACCCGAACATTTTCGAAAAGTTTACCATTATCATTCGTTCATTACTTTGGATCGGTCATTTCTTCTTACAGAAATATTGTTTATACTAAAACCAGCATAAAAATTGGAGGGAAACTATGAACTGGAAACAGCTTCCACTGGGACCACTGCAGACAAACTGCTATGTTCTGTACGATAATGATAAAAACGCCGTGATTATTGACCCGGCAGGAGATGCCGATAAACTGATCACCTATCTTCAGGAAAACGAGATGCGTCCTGTCGTCATTCTGTTAACCCATGCCCATTTTGATCATATTGGTGCGCTTGATGCCGTGCGGGAAGCCTATGATATCCCTGTTTATCTTCATGAGCAGGAAAGTGACTGGCCTGGGGACGCCCAAAAAAACGGATCCGGACGCATGATGCCGGAGGCTGCATTTACTGCAAAGCCCGCGGATCATCTGCTGCAGTCTGAAGGAACGCTTCAATTCGGCGCCTTTGAATTCCAATGGCTTCATACGCCGGGTCATTCGCCGGGGAGTGTTTCCTACTGGCATAAAGAAACCAATACAGTCTTCTCCGGCGATGTATTGTTTTCAGGCGGTGTTGGCCGTACCGATCTCTACGGAGGCGACATGGATACACTGTTAGCCTCCATTCATGAGCAGCTGCTGGAACTCCCGGAAAATACGGTAGTAGCCTGCGGCCACGGTCCCTTCACCGATATTGGAGCCGAAATGGATTCCAATCCGTTCATTAATGGGTTCGGCGCATAATAAGTAAAAAGACCTCTGTTTAAAATCAGAGGTCTTTTAGTATCCTGATACAGTAATTGAAATTATCTAGGCTTCCCGTCCAGCTTCAGACGGTTAGTACCTTAATCGTTTTCTTCGATCCATTGGTACACATGCTCGCGCAGCTCCTCTTCGGTTTCGCCGCCTTCAGCCGGGTGGTCTGCTTCGGCCATCGGCTTCACGGTATACTGGTCTTCAGGACCTGGAACAACCTGGGTAAAATCAACGTTAGGCTCTGTAATCTTCACGTCTTCCCCGTCTTTTTCCACATCGAATGTAGCAATGCCGCCTGTATCGGTATGTTCCTGATCCTGCCCGGAATAGAAATTACCGAGAGAATAATAAACAAGTGTTTCATTGCCTTCTTCACCCTCTACCCATTCCATCGGCTGAAGCACGTGAGGGTGATGACCGATAACTACGTCCACTTCCAGGTCTGCAAGAAATTGGGCCAGCTCTTTCTGTTCTTCATTTGGAAGCCGCTCATATTCATCACCCCAGTGCATATTTACGACCACGACGTCTGCGTCATCTCTCATCGCTTCGACGTCTTCCTGTATCTGTTCCTTGTCAATTTTCTGAACGACATATTCATGCCCCTCCGGCACCTCGATGCCGTTCAGGCCGTAAGTATAGGAGAGAAAGCCTACATCCACGTCTTTTACGTCCACAATACGCTGCCGCTCTGCATCTTCTTCGTCCTTATATACGCCTACGTAATCCATACCTGTCTGCTCATAATGATTAATCGCATTGTTTACAGCATCCATTCCACGGTCAAGCGTATGGTTATTGGCCCCGGAGAGCATGCCCACTCCGGCATCCTGAAGATCGTCTACGATTGCATATGGACTGTTAAAGGAAGGATAGGCTGATAAGCCAAGCTCTTCGCCGCCGGGTATTGATTCCTGGTTCACAATCGTGTAATCCGGTTCTTCAAGCATCGGAGCAACCGCCTTCAGCGCCGGGGTGAAATCGCACTCCCCGTCTTCTTCCATTCTTTTATATACACGCCCGTGCAGCAAAACGTCTCCGGCCGCGCCAATCGTAACGCTTTCATCTTCCTGCTTCTGATTTTCGGAATCTTCTTCCGTCTGTGCTTCTGAATTTTCATTCTGCGCCTCTGAGTTTTCATTCTGTGTCTCAGAATTTTCATTTTCCCCGGTAGATTCCCCGGCACTGCTGCAGCCACTCAAAAGGAAAATCCCGCACGCTAATCCATAATAAAGTTTTCGCATGACGTCCTCTTTTCTTTTAAATAGAATTCCTAGTCTAAATATACTATAAGTTTACTAATATATTCATTGGAATTGAAGAGGTCTTCATGCATTTTTTATGACTGCCGGGTCGAAATATTTTTCCTTCCACACAAAGCCAACGTTCCAAGGAGACCCGCAAGCGGCACAATCACCCACCATTCCTGATAAAGCAGAGGGTACGAAAAATTCTTCGAGGTTAATGGGAATAAAAACTGGGTACCGTTTCCCAGAAAATCAATCAGCATAGAGCCGATGGCCAGTGTAAAAAATGCAGCTGTCCAGGCCTTAGGGAAGCCTCCCCCGAGCACGCGGTGGACAACCGGGGCGAAAGCTGCCGCAATAAATGGCATGGTCAGCAGCGTATGAAAAATATAGTTGCCAAACAGCTTCGGGATATCCGGTACAAGCACCATCACACCGAACGCCATCACCTTCAAGCGCCGCGAAACAGTTAAATTCCGACTTCCGTAAAATATATACATTACTGCTGCACCGGTCAGCAGATGCAGCAGTGTACTCGGTACATGTTCAATCAAAATTTCAATCAAAGGCCGTTCCTTCTTTCTGCGGGAGATGATTATTTTATTCACGGTTTTCTTTTTTCATAAACTTCATCCAAAATGCTTTAAACAGCTGGGTTGAATGATACAGCTTCCGGGGTATGGAAAGAAAAGCAGCTAAACTATTGTCAGGAGGAACTTTATAATGACCCCCGTAGAAAAACCGTCTGCGCTAAACCGGGCGAGAAAAAAAAAGCCCCCGCCATGAAGGCAGAAGGCGAGTTTGCCCGCCAGCTTAAAGCTATTCTCGTTTTTCAGCAAATCGATAAGCAGACTGCTGACAAAATGGACAACAGCTTCCGTCCCAAAAAAACGATTTATGCCCTCACCGGGGAAAAACTGAGTATGAAAGATATTGCGTTTGTCATCAAATTGAAAGGCTTTAACGGCCTTTACCGTTTATTTTCCGCTTACAATGCTGTTTATCATACAAATGACCTCGGGGAGCCGGTGGTTGTCTTTCAGCGGCGCCTTTAACGGACCGCGTACGAAAGAAATCCCCATTCGCTTTTCATTTTCCTGGAAGTACGTCCTGCTTCTGAGGGTTTCTGTAGACAAACCATCATCGGCTTCCATATACTATTAGTAGGAAAAACATACAGGTATTTTTGAATTATTACATATTACAGAGGAGTGGATGGTTTGACAAAAGCACCGTTTCGCGCAGAACACGTAGGAAGCTTTCTCCGTCCGGAGCGACTCAAAAAAGCCCGGCAGCAGTATACAGAGGGAGAATTAAGCGCTGAGGCGCTATGGGACATTGAAAATGAAGAAATTACTGCTCTTGTTGAAAAGCAAAAAGAAGCTGGTCTCCCGGTCGTTACAGATGGTGAATTCCGCCGCGCCTGGTTCCATCTCGATTTTATGCAGGAGGTCGAAGGGGCAGAATTTATTAAATTGGACCACGGCCTTGTATTCAGTGATAATACTGAAACAAAAGCCGAAGGGGTTAAAGTTGTTAATAAATTAGCTTTTCGCGACCACCCTGTTGTCCGTGAGTACGAATTCCTGCACAGCCTGAAAGGGGAACACGCCGCCCGCGTGACAGTTCCAAGTCCAAGCATGTTTATTTTCCGGACTGTAGTCGAAGAAGAAAAAAATGTTTATCAGTCCGAAGCTGAGTTGTTTTCAGATCTCGTGCAGGTGTATAAGGATACGATACAGGCTCTTTATAAGGCTGGCTGCCGCCACCTTCAGTTTGATGATACGACCTGGTCTTTATTTCTCGGCGCTGAAAAGGACAAGGACCTCGTACTTTCCGGTGGCCTGCTTGAAGCACGCGGTTTGGACCCGAAAGAAACTCTGGACATGTTTGTAAACACCGTCAATGAAGCGATCGCTGATAAACCTGAAGATATGCGGATCTATATGCATGTCTGCCGTGGCAACTACAAGTCCACCTATGCATCCAGCGGCAGCTACGACGCTGTTTCAGAATATATGTTCAGTAAATTAAACGTCGACGCCCTCCTGCTGGAATTTGATGACGAGCGCTCCGGAGGCTTTGAACCATTAAAGTATGTGAACCGCAGTGATCTGCAGGTGGTTCTCGGTTTAATCACTTCGAAATTTCCTGAACTTGAAGATACGGATTTAATTAAATCCAGGCTGCAGGAAGCAGAAAAATATGTACCACTTGAACAACTTGGTTTAAGCCCTCAATGCGGCTTTGCTTCTACCGAAGAAGGCAATATTCTCACTGAAGAAGAGCAATGGGCGAAAGTGCGCCATGTCGTTTCTCTTGCCGAAGACGTCTGGAAATAAGCATTCGGAAAAAGAAGCCGGCGTTTCCCGGCTTCTTTTTTAACAGGTGCGTACGAGAATATTCCTTATCAAAACACCAGAGCAGGTAAATCTTTTCTGGCATTTAAGTCAGTCCAAATATTATAATTTCAGTAAGTATAAAAAAGGTGGAAGATAAAATGGTTATGGAACGAGACATGGAATCAATCAGGAAGCTTTTGATTGACTTGAAAGAGCAAAAGCCCGGCTTCAGCCTCACATCTAAAAACGAAGAAACCGATTACTACATGTATCTGCTCACCGACGGAGGCCTGATCGAGGCTACCCGGCATAAAACCTTGAGTAAGCAGGTGACAAGCTACCATAATATTAAAATTACATTTGCCGGCCATGATTTCATTGACGTTGCCGAAGACGACAATATTTGGAACAAAACAAAGGAAAAAGCCATGGAAAAAGGATGGTCGATGTCCAATATCCCTCTGACTGTCCTGACAGATTTACTTAAAATCACCCTTTATCAGCATTTAAGCAACGACTGACGCACAACTAATTTCTCACGATTTATGTTTTCCACATAGCTTTCTAAGAGCCTCCTGATAATTCAGGGGGTTCTTTGTTGTACTGCGGAGTGTTTTTCCCCGCCCTGCCCCCCTTTTTTCTTCTGCAGCATATTACAGCCTTACTGATGTTTATAGATTAGTTCATTCCTCACGAAACGTCAAAATTAGGTTATTTTTCTCACGTTTTTCATTTGTAATATTACGTTCGTTTTTTCATTGGAATCTTAAGTTAAATTGCCTTAAAACCTTAATTTAAAGGGATTTTATAAATATTACACATAATTTCTCATATATTTCATAAAGCTTAATCTTGTTACGTTTGCATTACATTCGTCCTATTCGCTTGAAAGTTCTTCTTCTTCAAGTTAAATTTACAAACGTGCGATAGGTTGTTTTCACATACGCATCCAATACTAATTTGTTTACGTTCATTCACCCTTAATGCTTACTAAATAAAAAAATTTTTATACTCTCCGAGGAGGAATTTTTCAAACATGATGAAATCTACGAAAGCTTCACATTGGATCGGCGGCGCAGTTCTTGGTACAGCTTTAGCTTTTGCAGCACCAGCGGTAAGTGATGCATCAGACAGCCTACTGATCCAGGGAGACTCCAATGACTCTGTATCCGAAGCCCAATCTGTACTCGATGATAAAGGATATTACGATTATGAAGTAGACGGGATTTTTGGTTCGATTACAGCAGCAGCTGTCCGTGATTTCCAGGCTGATGAAGGTCTTACAGTCGACGGCATTATTGGCCCGAATACAAAAGCAGCGCTGTACGGAGAAAGCTCCAGCAGCTCCAGTGATAACGATACTGAAGAAAGCTCTGAAGCAGACGACAGTGATAATGAAGCTGTAGAATCTGCCTCCACTTCCGAAAGCAGCAGCTCTGAAGACACCTCCGGCGGAGAGTCCATGACAGTCGAAGCCACTGCTTATACGGCAGACTGCGCAGGCTGCAGCGGCATTACAGCTACCGGTGTAAATTTAAATACTAACCGTTATGCGAAAGTAATAGCTGTAGACCCTGACGTAATTCCACTTGGCTCTGAAGTACAAATTGAAGGCATGGGTACTTATACGGCAGCGGATACCGGCGGAGCGATAAACGGAAACCGTATTGACGTTCACGTTCCAAGTAAGTCCGAAGCTTATTCCTTCGGCCGTCGAAGCGTGGAAGTAACCGTAGTAGATTAATCTACTTATAAGCTTTTATAAATACAGAGCCGCCTCTCCATCAAATTGGAAAGGCGGCTTTATTGTGTTTACTCGTTCACCACTTAGTATATGGAAGAAATTTGCCGTTCAACGTGACAACCACCCGGTCCCCTTTTGGGTCTTCCTCACGTTCTACATCCATTTTAAAGTCAATGGCGCTCATAATACCATCACCAAATTCCTCATGAATGATTTCCTTTAATGTCGTTCCGTATACCTGAGTAATTTCATGAAAACGGTAAATAAGCGGATCTGTCGGAACGCCTTCGCTTAGAGAACCTTTGTACGGCACAGCCATCAGTTCATGCTTAATTTCTTCATAAGGAACTTCGAGGTAGTTAATGAGCGCGTCTGCTTCTTTTTCGTCCATTGATGCCTGACCCTGAATTACAGCAGCAACCCAGGTTTTATTGCGGCCCACGGCTTCCGCTAGATCCTGATAAGTAGCTCGCTTCCTGTTTTTTGCTTCTATCAGCTTGGCGGTGACTTCACTCATTTCCATTATTTTGTCCCCTTCCTTATTCTGTTCTCCTTCACTTTAACATGCACCCATTCCCCTGATACATGATTTTTGCCATCTTCTTTCAGGCATCTTCCATTCAACCTGCTTTCACCCTAGTTCCAAAAGCTTATTTTTTGTTCAATCGCTGTTAATTTGTTTCAAAAAGATGCATGAAGGATATATGTATAGTTACCTGCATATTTTTATGCTGTTTTTAAAAATGAATAAAATCCGCTTCAGCAGCAATGAGTTAGACCATTGGGAGCTAATCATAAGCTGAAAAGAAAAAGCCTGACAGCTGATTCTTTTTAGTTCCAGGCATGCATCGGGTGCTTCTGTGACTAAAACAGATTATTACTATTACCCCACGAAGGAGTGCTTGTTATGTCTTATTCTTCTCCCTATATTGTTACGACTGTAGCTGACGCCAATTATGCGGAGCATACAGCCGTTTCCCTGACTTCGCTGCTTACGAACACAGCCAGGCCGGAAAGAATCGAATTTCATGTTATTGAAACCGGGTGGAGCAGCTATCAAAAGCAAATGCTCGAGCAGCTCGGAGCTCATTTTAAATCCCGTGTCGTGTTTCACGCCATCGACACAAACAAATATAAAAATCTTTTTCAGGCAAATCACAAATATTCCTATCATATTACCAATGCTGCCTATTACCGGTTGTCCATTCCGTACTTGTTTACGGATGTAGACAAAGTATTGTATATCGACTGTGATACTATCATTCAGGAAGACATTACAATTTTATGGAAGATTCCTTTGCGGCGCCAGGTTATTGCCGCAGTAGAAAACTTTGGCGGATTTTACCGCAACGACGATTTATTCATGCCGCCGGATGCTAAGTATTTCAATTCCGGCGTTATGATGATTCAGGTGACGAATTGGAAAAAACAACAGGTGACCGACCAGGTCGTACAGTTTATCCAAAAGCATGAGAGCCGAATGCTTTATCACGATCAGGACGGCTTAAACGCTGTGCTTTACAACCATTGGTTCGAGCTTCATCCTAAATGGAATACAATGACCGATATGTTTTTGAAGGCTGTGCCTGATACCCGTCAGGGAAAAAAGGTGATGAGCGCTGCCGAAAAGCCGGCGGTTATTCATTTTACCGGTCCGGAAAAACCCTGGCAGCCAAACACTAAACATCCTTTAAGGCATTTGTATCATGAATGCGCTGCCCAAAAAGACGAAATTGTCGTAAAGCCTACTTCCCTTTAATACCGGTGCCGCTCTTTTAATCAAAAGAGCGGCTTTATTTTGTCTCAGGCTCCTTGCTGCTGCAGACAAATATTAAATAATTAATGTCTTTATCCACGTCCCAGATAATAAATGGATCGATCACTTCCCGCGGCATCCGTGCCAGTAAATCTGTTTCTTCAATAATGCCTTTTACGAGGGACGTTTTTGCTGCTTCAACTTTCTCTGCATATCCTTCTTCAAGAAGCTGGCGTTCTACCGGAGTCAATACATTCGTTCGTTCAATCAGCACTACGCGGTGATTTAAAGGTTTTGTATTTACCGAGGCAGACAGACCTTCTTTGTTTTCTCCTGCTTTTTTTACGACGCTGTTTAACTCCTCCTGCCACTTTTCCACAATCCCCGATTCCGCAGGCGCATCAACTGTACCGAAAATTACTCCGGAACGTTGATCGAGGTTCCAGTTTGTATAAATATCGAGTATTTCCTTTCCGGTAACCGCTTCGAGTTCTGATTTTATATCTGCATAGAGAACGCTCATCAGCATCTCTCTTAATTCTTCCACTTTCCTGCCTTCGTTTTTTTGAATTAAAATTTGTTCCATTGGTACTAAAAAATCACGGATATGGACACAAAAATAAGGCGGAGCCCACGTAGTATGTACAGAGATCGGACCTTTTCCAAAGCTTTCCCTCAAAACCTTTCCAATAAATCCAGCTATCGCTGATTGTACTTCCTTTACTTCTGACATCACATTCTTCTCCTTTTCTTCCAAACATCATTTTGTTTTGCCTTCGCCCTTTCGCGGTCTTCACAGAAGAAACGCAGGCTTATAAAAGCATAAAAAAAGCCACAGAGGAAAAATATCCTTTGTAGCTTACCGTTTAGCTCAACTGTCTAACGATCCTGCATCATTTACTGTTTATTAAATTTTATAGGGAGCCGCCTGAGACGACTCCCGGGGTTTCATTTCCTGGCAGTGTAACGACTTATTTTCAGCCCTATTGTCTAAAAATTTCTATCGTTCGTATAAAACATACATTGTTTATTCATGTTTTACTTTACCTTTTTTGGACTAATTTTGCAATCCATTTGCTGCGGGAATCCTACAGAAGAAACGCTGCAGCCAGTCCGCAGATAAACAGCGGAATGTTGAAGTGTAGGAATGTCGGTACACATGTGTCCCATATATGATCATGGCGTCCATCGGCATTCAAGCCTGCAGTCGGACCGAGCGTGCTGTCAGAAGCCGGAGATCCTGCATCCCCAATTGCCCCCGCGGTGCCGATTAAAGCTGCAGTGGCGAGCGGAGAGAAGCCGAGTGTGGCACTCAGTGGCACAAACAACGCCGCAAGAATTGGAATCGTCCCGAATGAAGAACCAATACCCATGGTGATCAGCAGTCCTGTTAAAAGCATTACCAAAGCCCCGAGCATCTGGCTTCCCCCAAGAACATCCGATGTAACTGCCACTAACTGCTCTACTGCTCCGGTGTCCTGCAGCACAGTTGCATAACCGGAGGCGAGCAGCATTACAAAGGCGATCATTCCCATCATGCGAACTCCGTCGTTCACCGTCTGATCGGCCTCTTTCACCGGAACGATCCGGAAGATAAACATAGCTGCAATACCCATCAATGCACCAATCACCAGCGACTCTGTCCATACCTGTACCAGCAGCGCCAATACAATCGCTATCAGCGTCAGCAAATGCGACAGCCGAAATTTTTTCGTATCCTTCAGGGAAGCCTCTGCTTCCGTAACATCTACGCTTCCGGTGTCCATTTCTTTGTCTTTGCGGTACGTCACGAATACAGCTATCAGCAGACCGGCCACCATCCCGCCTACTGGAATAATCATTGCCTGCCAGATCTGACCGAAATCAATATCCATGCCATTTTCGTTCATGCTTTCAAAAATAATATTGTGAAAAATTAACCCATAGCCTGCAGGAATCAGGATATACGGCGCCTTTAAACCGAAGGTCAAACTCACGGCCACAGCTCTCCGGTTGATTTTCATATGATCAAACAAATGCAGAAGCGGCGGTATAAGTATTGGAATAAAAGCAATATGTACCGGAATAAGGTTCTGTGATAAACAGGCCACTCCTGCAATTGTCAGAAGCAAAGCCGCCCGTTTATTTTTTAACAGCTTCACCAGATTCGTCACTAAAAATCCTGTAATACCTGAATAGCCAATCATAACTGCAAAAACACCGAGCAGAATGTAGCTGAGAGCGGTGTCAGCCCTCCCGCCCATACCGGATACGAGCATTTCAATGGTATCGGTAAATGACAGGCCGGCCAGCAGTCCTGCCGTCACTGCTGCACCCATCAGTGCCAGAATGACATTCAGCCGGAAAAGGCTGAGCACAATCAACACCAGGACTGAAACTATAACTGCGTACTCCACTTTGTTTCCCTCGTTTCTCTTCATTTATCGTTTATGTACATAGATACAGTTTAAACGCACAAAGAAGATTTTAGCATAGATCCTTTAGTCTGCTCAAACTTTATCAGAGTAAAATATTTTGCTTAATTAAAACTCCCACTCGTAATGCGTCCATGCGCTTTTGGCCCCGCCGAGTGATTCGTAAAGTCTGCGTGCTTTTTTATTACTCCGGTCTGTTTCAAGCACCATGCCGGCAAAATCCTCCGACTGCACGTAAGAAAGAACAAATTCGAGAAGTTCTTTTCCGTAATGCTGTCCCTGGAATTCGGGATAAATATACAGATCGTTTAAGATCGCTGTTTTTTTAACCTGAAGGGTACTGAATGTCTGATATAAGGTAGCAAAACCGATCAATTCGCCGTAATGCTCCACAATAAACTGGATGCCGATTTCCGGCTGGGCCAGAAGCTTTTTGATTAACGTTTTTAATTTACCGATGCCGGGATCCGGATGCTCGTAATGATCCACAATATAGGTCTGCATAGCTTCTGCGAGACTGGGGATATCTTCTGCTTCTACGGTTCGTATTCTTATACTCATGACGGCCTCCTGCATAGTTCGATTACCTTGCGTATAATTGTTTTAACGCACTATATTTCATCTTATGGCACATGGAAACAGGGTACAACCCTGAAAAAAGCACTGAAGAAAAAATAGTCCTTTTAAATTCACAGAAAAACGGGAGCCGCTTATGCGCGCCCCCGTTGTTATCAGTCATGAAAATTCATTCCGTCTGTAGTTGCTTTAACGTAGTCTGCGCGGATAACAAAATCCCCGAAATGCTCTCCCTCGTAACGCTCCTTCGCAAAACGGGCAATCATCGGTTCGAGTTCACTTAAAATTTCCTCTTCCCCGATGTTTTCCCGGTAAAGCTTGCTCAGGCGGTCTCCGGTAAAGCTTGCGCCTAAATACATATTGTATTTTCCGGGTGCTTTTCCGATAAAGCCGATCTCTCCGAGCGCTGACCGGGCACAGCCATTTGGACATCCCGTCATCCGGATAATAATATCTTCATCCCGAAGGCCCTGCTCTTCAAGCATCACTTCAAGTTTATCGACCAAAGACGGAAGATAACGCTCTGCTTCCGCCATGGCGAGTCCACAGGTCGGAAAGGAAACACAGGCCATCGAATTGCGGCGGAGAGCGGAATAATGCTTTCCGTCTGTCAGACCGTAATCCTCGATCAATTTGCTGATCTGCCGTTTTTTATAGCTCGTAATATCGGATATGACAACGTTCTGGTTCGGCGTCATCCGAAAGTCGCCGGTATGAATTTTGGCTATTTCCCGCAGGCCGGTCATCAGCTGATAATTTTCTTCATCCTTGATCCGTCCATTTTCAATAAACAGGGTGAAATGCCACTTACCGTCGTTGCCTTTGATCCATCCATATTCGTCTCCGTTGCTTTCAAATTCATACGGACGGGCAGCTTCTATTTCATAGCCGAGCCGTTCATTCAATTCGCTTTTCAGCCATTCGACACCGTAGCGGTCAATCGTATATTTGAAACGGGCGTTTTTCCGGTTGGAGCGGTTGCCGTAATCGCGCTGAATCGTCAGCAGTTTTTCCGCAGTATTTACCGCTTCATCTTTTGGCACATATCCGATAACGCGTCCAAGCTGCGGATACGTATCCGGCTCTCCGTGTGTCATTCCCATGCCGCCGCCGACTGATACGTTAAAACCCTGCAGCTCCCCGTCTTCCACAATGGCAATGTAGCCGATGTCCTGGGAGAAAACGTCAATATCGTTGGACGGCGGAACCGCCACCCCGATCTTGAACTTTCTCGGCAGGTACGTTTCACCGTAAATAGGCTCCACTTCTTCTTTACTGTCTGCCACTTTCTCTTCATCCAGCCATATTTCATGGTAAGCCGTGGTGCGCGGCAGCAGATGGTCGCTAATCTGTTTGGAATACTCATAAACTTCCCCGTGCACATCGGATTGATTCGGATTCACATTGCACATAACGTTTCTGTTCACGTCCCCACAGGCGGCAATCGAGTCCATCATGGCTGCGTTAATCTCCTGCAGGTTTTTTTTCATATTCCATTTGAGAATCCCGTGCATTTGAAACGTCTGGCGGGTAGTCAGCCGGAGAGTACCGTTTCCGTATTTATGCGACACCTCATCCATTGTGAGCCACTGTTCCGGCGTAATGACCCCGGCCGGCAGGCGGACACGGAGCATAAACTGATAAGCTGGTTCAAGCTTTTGCTGGCGGCGTTCGTTGCGCAGGTCCCGGTCGTCCTGCATGTAGCTGCCGTGAAACTTCATCAGCTTTCCATCTGCTTCAGGAATGCTCGCAGTAATAGGGTTTGCCATCGTTTTAACAAGCGTACCGCGTAAGAAGTTACTGTCTTTTTTCAAGTGCTCCATTCCATCTAACGGGGCATCCTGAATGTTTTTTAAGCTGCTGTATTCTGACATATGCGTTTGGTTCCTCCCCGGTAGTTATTAATATACATCACGCTGATAGCGTTTTTGCTGCTGCAGATCGAGCATGTACGCTTCAGCTTCTTCATGTGTCATATTTCCTTCTTTTTCAAGCACTGTCACCAGGGCTTCATGCACGTCATGGGCCATTCGTTTTTCATCTCCGCAGATGTACAGAAACGCACCATCCTGCAGCCACTGATAAACTTCTCCGCTATTTTCGAGAATCCGGTGCTGGACATATACCTTTTCTTCGTTATCCCTTGAAAAGGCTACGTCCATTTTTGATAACGAGCCCTCTTCAAGCCATTGCTGCCATTCTGTCTGATACAGAAAGTCTGTCCGGAAATGCTGGTCTCCGAAGAACAGCCACGATTTGCCGTCCGCCTCGACTTCTTCACGTTCTTCAACAAATGAGCGGAACGGTGCAATGCCAGTTCCCGGACCTACCATAATAACAGGGGCGGACGGGTTATCCGGAAGTTTGAAATTCGGGTTGTGCTGAATATAAATAGGGAGCGTATCTCCCGGCTCCGTGCGCTCTGCACACTGTCCGGAGCAGACACCTGTCCGTGGTCTCCCGTGCGCATCGTAGCGAACGGCTCCTACGGTTAAATGCACTTCATCAGGATTGGCGGAGGGACTGCTTGCAATCGAGTACAGGCGCGGCGGTATTTTCCGTAAATTACCGACCACGTCTGCAGCTCCCCCCTGCCATGGCCCGTAATCCTTCAACAGATCCAAAAGGTCACGTCCTTCGAGATATGAGCGCAGGTCATCCGCCTGTTCTGTTTCCAAAAGCTCCGGGAGTTTTTCATTGTTTGTCAGCCTGCTCATTTTTTCAAGCAGCGGTTTCGTTAAAACCGTAATTTCAAAATGAGAGAGGAGCGCTTCACGAAGCGAGCGAATATCGCCCTGCTTATTCAATACTACTGTTTCTTCCGGATTCCAGTCCATTTCGCGAATCAGCTGATCAACCAGAAGCGGATCATTTTCCGGAAACATGCCGAGGCTGTCCCCAGGCTCAAAAGTCAGGCCTGATCCTTCAAGCGAAAGCTCTACATGACGGGTTTCCTTTGCGGAGCCCCGGCCATTTAAATTAATATTTTCCAATATTTCCGCCCGGAACGGATTAGTTCTTGAATATGACGGCTGTTCCGTGGCAGAGGCAGCTGGCGCGGCCGCTCCTGCAGGGGCTTCTGCCGCCTGCGCCGTTTCTTCCTGAAGCTCGTTCAGGCTCGAAAGAACACCCTGGATCCATTCTTCGGCATCATCGTCGAAATCAACATCGCAGTCTACTCTTGGATACAGACGGGTGCCTCCAAGCTCTTCAAGCCGCTGATCAAAATCCTTGCCTGTCTGGCAGAAGTATTCGTAGGAGGTGTCCCCAAGCGCAAGTACGGAAAAACGTGCATCTTCGAGTTTCGGCGCCTTACGCCCGTTCAGAAACTCATGGAAGGAAATAGCGTTATCCGGAGGATCGCCTTCCCCGTGTGTACTTACAATGACTAATAGGTTTTCCACCTTTTTCATGTTTTTCGTCTTAAAATCGTCCATCGAACTTACAGTTACATTGTAGCCCTGATCTTTAAGTCTTCTTGAGCTGTCTTCTGCAATCATTTGACCGTTACCAGTCTGGGAACCAAATAAAATGGTCACTTCCTTGGAAGCCGCCTCCGCCTGGGACGTCTGGGGTACAGCCGCTTCCTGGACAGCCGGCGCTTCAGCTGCTGCCGGTGCAGCACCCGAAGCTGCCTGGGAAGCCAAATATCCGCTTAACCAAATTTTCTGATTTTCTGTTAATGTCGGCAGGAGCTGGTTCAGTAAATCTACCTGCTCCTGGCTAAAAGGACTATTCGTAACCTGCAATTGCACTCTCTCCACCTCACAAATAAATTTAACTGCAATCTAAACGTTCTGAGGACAAAATAATTTTCTCTTTAGCTTTATCTTATCCATGTATATAAACTGGTCATTTTATTATGGTCAATTTTATCCGTATAATTCTTATGTGTCAAGTTGGTTTTAAATTCCTGACGGAATATTGGGATGCCCTTTATATTTTATCACACCACTGCTTCCGTTACGCTTTTCTTAAAAAATTAATACATTGAAAAAAATGGTAGATTATTCCTTTGTTTTACCATATAATAAAATTACTTTTCAGAAAGAAGGTGAGGCCTTGACCAACATCGAATCATTTACACGGCAATTGATCCATCAGGCAGCGGCCGCCGGCGCATCAGATATTCATCTGCTGCCGTCTTATTCAGAAGCATCTGTCTATTTTCGTATCAATGGGCACCTTGAGCTTTCAGATACGTATTCCGCAGCTTTCGCTCACCGGCTTATTACGCACTTAAAGTTTAGGGCCGGTATGGATATCGGCGAACGAAGGCGTCCGCAGGATGGCTCACTTACTTACCGCTCGCTTCATCCCCCTGTACAACTCCGTTTTTCCACCATGCCTTCAGAACGTATGGAAAGCTTTTCCATACGGCTGCTTCCGCAGACTTTTCAGTTTACCCTCCCGCAATTGTTTTTAACTTCCACCACTACACGCTCGTTCGAAGACGTTCTTGCCCACCGTAAAGGATTGATTCTTTTGACTGGCGCTACCGGGTCTGGTAAATCCACCACCCTTTACGCCATGCTCGAGCACCTGCTTGCCTCCCACCCGCAGCGTATTATTACTATCGAAGACCCTGTAGAGCTCCGGATACCCGGCTGCATTCAGACCGAAGTTAACGAAAAAGCGGGGCTTACCTACGCATCTCTTCTGAAAGCTTCTATGAGGCATGACCCAGACGTTATTATGATTGGAGAAATACGTGACACTGAAACAGCACAGCTGGCACTGCGGGCAGCACTCACCGGCCACCTGGTTCTCACTACACTGCATGCTGGCAGTACCTTTGGGGTCCTTCGCAGACTGCTGGACCTTGGCCTTTCAAAAACAGACCTCCTTGAAACCACCACCTTCATTGCCCACCAGCGGCTTATTTCCACCACTTCTCTTTCCACCCCCGGACGCTTAGCGCTATTTGATTTTTCCACCCGAAAGGATATCCATTCCATGCTTGATTCCAATAAACCACTCGAGTCACCCCGGATAAATGAGCAGCTGAAGCGGGGTTATGCGCTCGGCTTGTTTGGCAAGGAAGCCTTTGCGGAGACCAGGGTATGAGCAAGCTGTTAAAAAGAAGCTGGAAGCCGGAGGCTAAAGCACTGTTTCTTCAACAGCTGGGCGAGCTGCTCGGCAGCGGGTATCATCTGGATCAATCCATACAGATGCTTTCCTGGGAACAGCCCGCTTTCGTCACCGCTTCCCTCCGCAGCATACGAAGAGACCTACGCAGCGGCCGGGAGCTGCATGAGCTTTTACTTGAACACTATTTTCCCTCTGACATTGCTGCTTTTGTTTATTTTGCGGAGCAGTCCGGCCGTCTCTCTGAAGGATTGACTGCAGCAGGTAATCATTATATGAGCCGCCTCGAGGCCTGGAGCAGCTTCCGTAAAGTTCTGTATTACCCGTTATTTCTTCTGTGGCTGCTGATAATTCTCGCTTATGTATTTGTCCGCTACCTTTTTCCACAGTTTCTCGAGCTGTTTGAACAGCTGAGCATGGATCTTCCTTTTTACACCCGGATGGTGATGAAAATGATTTCTGCTGCCCCTTTTTTCTTTGTCTTTATTTTTATTCTGCTCGCCGGCTTCGGAATATTTTATGCTTTGGCTGTCCGCCCGAAACCCGCCTCTCGTCGGACTCTTTTTTGGACCAGGCTGCCGTTTCTCCGTCCTTTTATTACTATGAGAACTACCGCTTCTTTCACTGAACAGTTCGGCTATCTGCTCTTAAATGGACTGTCTCTTTCCGAAAGCTGCCTGGTATTAAAAAACCAAAAGCATTCCCCGCTGATTCAGGAAGAAGGTGCGCGTATTGAACAGATGCTCGCTGCCGGGACTCCTCTGCCGGAAACGTTCCGGCGACCGTGGTACCTTGAAAGCCTCGGCCAGGCGGTGCAGTACGGCCAGTCTATTGGAGCACTCGGCCAGGTGCTTGTGCAGTACAGCAGCCAAACGCAGCACAAACTCGAAACAGACATCCAGCGGATGACCATGACTGCCCAGCCCATTCTTTTCTTTTCAGTCGGCATTCTGATTTTAAGTCTTTTCGCTGCAGTATTTTTACCTATGTATCACATGATTACTTCCATACAGTAAAAGGAGTGACCTTCCATGCAAATACCTCACGATTATTTTTCTGAACGACTCACGGTACTTGAAAAACGCTTGACGGATCTTGAAACGCAGAAAGAAGAAGACATCGCTTCTTTATTAAAGATGCTTCGAAAATCCCGCCCTTCCAGAAAGGAAAAAACATATGCTTAAAAACAATAAAGGTTTTACTATGGTGGAAATGCTGATTGTGCTGCTCATTATTACTGTGCTTCTTTTAATTGCTATCCCGAACATCGGTACAAACAACCAGGTCGCACAGTCCAAAGGATGTGACGCCACCATCCAGCTTTTAGAAACCCAGGCTGCTGCTTATGAAGTTGAATACGGCAGCGAACCGTCTTCCCTTCAGGATCTCGTTGACGCTGACTATGTTGAAACGACCACCTGCCCGGACAACACTCCGCTTGTATATAACAACGGAGCCGTCAGTAAAGGATCCTGATGCCTCTTTTCAGTTCGAAGGGCTACACCTTCCCGGAGGCTATCATAGTACTGCTTGTGTTTAGTGTGCTTGCCGCTGTGCCATTTATTCATTTCTCTTCGGCCTATGATAGCGCACGTGAAGATCATTTCGTTCAGCAGCTGCAGGCTGATCTCGTTTACAGCCAGCACTATGCCTATACTCACCATACAGCCACCCGTCTCGATTGGAAGGAAGATAAGGGCTACTACGCCCTTATAGGCAACGACCGCAGTGAACCTTTAATCCAGCGCGACATCCCCGAAGGCTTCTTTGCTCCTACTGCCTCTAAGCTGCAGTTTCATACATTGTCTTATACCGAGAAAGGAAATATTAAAAAAGCTGGCACAATAGCTCTTCACGGCCCGTCCCGGTCGTACCGGTTTATATTTCAAATCGGAAGGGGGCGGCTGCGCGTTGAGACACCTTCGTAATGGATTCACGCTGATCGAAGCCGTCAGTGCCCTATCGCTTCTGTTCGCTGTCACTTTATTTATGCTCCCTCTTCTCCATCAGACTTATCAGACCTGGAACAGCCAGCAGCTGTATTACGATCAGCTGTATGTGATGGAAAAGGAAGCAGGGCGCATTCATCAGTCTGCCTCTGCCGCAGTCACTGCTGCTACCTATTCGAAAGGAAGGATCCATGTTCAGATTAAAGAACACGAAGAAGGATATAAAGTGTGTACTTCGATCGAAGGGAGCCGGAACAAACAGTGTGTTTACGTCCTTCCGAAGCAATAAGGGGGTGACACTTCCTGAAATGATTATTACTCTTTTGCTGTTCAGCCTGTGGGCACTGGCCGCCGCTAAATTCAGCAGCCTTCTTTTAACTGATGTCCCGTCTCCCGATACCGAAGCACGTTTATTCGTTCAGCAAATGGAAGAAGATATGCAGATTGCTCAGTCATTAACGTATGAGAAGCAACGGTTTTATATTGAATCCGGACAAAATACGTACGAATATTTCATGTCTAACGGACGGGTCGTACGCCGGGTGGATAACGAAGGATTTGAAATTATGCTCCAGGAAGCTTCTGCCTTTTTTGTGGAGACAGGAGACTACGGCGCAGACGTGGAAGTGATTTTAAATAATGGGCAGTACATTCAATCGTTTCTTTCCTATCATGCAGCGACGAAGAAGCTCTTCCCTTCGTAAAAGTGAAGGCTTTATTCTTCCTTCCACTATTTTCTTTCTTTTATTCATTTTCTTATTTATGATACTCGCTGCCGGGCTTTTAAAGCTTCAGCTTCTGCAGCAAAATGAAGAGTTTGGCTCCCTGGATGTAAAATGGATGATCCGGAATGCCGAAAATATTTATATTGAAGCACCTTCTGAATCCGGCAGCGTATCGATGCCGGATGGCACCGTCGAGTGGAAAGAATCCGGGAGCGGCGAAATCAAATTCACTGCCCGTCACCGCCTGGGATTTTCCAAGCAGGTAACTTATCCCGCAGAATGGAAAGCCTCTGTTTATGAAGCTCTTTCTTACCCGGAACATAGGTAAAGCCGGCAGAGTTAATTCTGCCGGCTTTCGTATTGGTTACTGCTTTCGTGCATTCCGTACTGATTCCATTTTCTTTTTCATCTGCTTGCCTTCTGCATCACGGCGGTCGTCAATGCGAATATTTGTTGATACACGCTGATAGCCTTCTTCAAAAGGAATTTCGTGTATTTCTCTGACGGCCTGAAGCAGATCGTCAATATTTCCTTCGAGAAGCGTACTCATTGGCGTCATTTCAATATCAATTTTATCATTGTGTTTTTCAAGCACGTCCTGAATTTTTGCTACTGTGTCCGACATCCCGGTTCCCTGTTTGTCTACAGGAGAAACTGTCACATCAACAATTGCCATAGATAACTGCTCCTTTCGTTTTCTTCCGGGCCGGTGCGGGAATTCACATTCAGCAAGCACCCGAAACGCTGTAATCGCTATTTGAACGTGCAGCTTCTCCGGCTCAGAACATGTGATGTTTCGTTGAAGCCAGTATGAAGGCTTCATCCATATATTTCTGCTGCCGTTAAAGTGCCGCTGAAGCACTTTTTCTGCCAGGAAAGCCATTGGCAGGGATATATAAGCACTGACAGCTATAAAAACGTTTCCCGGAGAAGAAACAATGTAAACCGGAGACGCCATTACAAGAAACAAAACGAAGTATATAAAAACAATGTTCGTGGAGCAGTGACGATTTGTAATCGATGCCCTTCCTACTCTTTCCCACGAGCTTTTTTCAGGCACGCCGGTAAAGCTGAAAACTTTATGCTCTGCGCCGTGAAACTTTTTGAGCTGCTGCGGAAAAATAAAATGAGTCCCCATGATAAACAGTAAAAACGAATATAAAGGAAGCAGCTGAAAAATGGCCGCTGTGAGCCAGGCCATAGCTGTTAGCTTATACCAAATGGGCATCGCCCCTATCACCACTGCCGCCACTCTTAAATAAGACCGCATGGAAAGAGGGTGCAGTTCAGCATGTATCTTTCCTTCACTGCCAACATAGCCTCTGCTGATAAAGGAAGCTCCAAAGAAAAACACGCCGCGCTGATAGGAAAGCCCGCGAATTTTCATGTCGGCTGTTACTCGCCGTACATGAATCGTGAACCGGCGATCCCCGGTTTGGTCATTTCCTTGGCATCTAAAATTTCATCGAGCTCCTCTTCAGACAATATCCCCCGTTCGATGCAGATCGAGCGTACACTCTGATCTGTTTCAATCGCTTCTCTTGCTATTCTCGCAGCTGTTTCATACCCAACGTGCGGATTGATGGCTGTAATAATGCCTACGCTTCGTTCTACCATGCTCCGGCAGTGTTCAATATTGGCTGTTATTCCTTCAATAGTAAATTCCCGGAACACCTTCAGACCATTCTGCAGCACCGACAGGGACTGAAGCAGATTAAATACGAGCACCGGCTCCATGACATTCAGTTCGAGCTGGCCGGCTTCCGAAGCATGGCTGATCGTATGGTCATTGCCGATGACCTGGAAAGAGATCTGATTGATTAATTCACACATGACCGGATTCACTTTTCCGGGCATAATGGAGGAACCCGGCTGACGGGAAGGGAGGTTAATTTCATTCAGGCCGGTTCTCGGCCCGGAGCTCATCAGCCGGAGATCGTTTGCCATCTTGGACAGGTTAATCGCATGTACTTTAAGTGCTGCTGACAGTTCGGTGTAGGAATCCGTATTCTGCGTTGCGTCCACAAGATCAGTAGCACTGTAAAACGGCATTCCTGTCTGCTCAGCAAGAATTTCTGCTACCCGGCCAATGTATTCGGGCATCGCATTGAGTCCTGTGCCTACAGCTGTCGCCCCGAGGTTAATTTCATACAAATGATCCACTGACCGCTTAATGCGGCGCAGGTCTCTCGTCAGCACCCGGCGGTAGGCACCGAATTCCTGGCCGAGACGGATCGGCACGGCATCCTGCAGATGCGTACGTCCCATTTTAATAACATTGTCAAACTCTTCTTCTTTTTCGCCCATCGCTTCGATCAAATTATCGAGCGCAGTTACAAGTCCCTGTGAAAGACGAAGCGCCGAAATGTGAATAGCTGTAGGAAATGAGTCGTTGGTGGACTGGGCCATGTTCACGTGGGAATTCGGACTCACCCTAAGGTAATCCCCTTTTTCACCGCCCAGTAATTCAATGGCGCGGTTAGCAATAACTTCGTTTGCGTTCATGTTAAAGGAAGTCCCCGCCCCGCCCTGAATAGAGTCCACGATAAATTGATCATCAAATTTACCTTCGATCACTTCGTCTGCTGCTTCTATGACCGCCTGAGCAATAGATTCATTCAAAAAGCCCACTTCGGCGTTGGCAGTTGCCGCTGCTTTTTTTACGTAGCCGAATCCTTTAATCAATTCCGTGTGCGGCGGATAGCCGGTTATTGGAAAGTTTTCTTTTGCCCTCAGTGTCTGAATTCCATAATAAGCATCTTTAGGTACTCTCTTTTCTCCTAAAAAGTCACGTTCCACACGGTAGTTTTCCATGTTTTTAGCCCCTTTTTAACGATCATTTTTTCTATTTTATCCGTTCAAGTAATGATTTTTAGCCAGCCAGGCGGCCCCTGCCACCCCAGCGTCGTTCCCGAGATCGGCAATAACAAAATCCGTTCCTTTTTTGACCTTGTCGAGCGCAAACATATCAAAATGAGCGCGCAGCGTCTGCAGTAAGTCATCACCGGCAGCAGCCACTCCTCCTCCGATCACGATTCGCTCCGGATTCAGGGTGTTGGCCATATTGCCGACCGCAAGTCCCAGGTAATACATAGCGTGGTCAATCACGCCGGCACAATACGGGTCCGCGGATGTGGCATAGGCGAACAAATCCTTGGTCGTAATCTCTTCCCCGCGCTGGTGCACATCATAAATCGGAGAGCCTTCGGCTTTGTCGATATGCTCCAGGGCTCCGCGTACCATACCTGTTGCTGAGGAGATGGTTTCCAGGCAGCCGCGTTTACCACAGTTACAAAGCCGGCCTCCCTCCGGCTTTACGGTAATATGGCCGATTTCCCCTGCCATGTTATCTTTGCCGTTCACCAAATCTCCGTTAAGCACAATACCTCCTCCGACTCCCGTGCCGAGCGTGATAAAAATCATATCCTGGACGTCCGTCCCGGCCCCTTTCCAGTATTCGCCCGCCGCTGCAAGATTTGCATCGTTATCGAGCGCCACGGGAAAACCGAGCTTTTCTTCGAGAATACGTGCGACCGGGTAATCCTTCCATCCTATGTTTGTTGCGAATTCAATAATGCCATTTTCTATGTCGATAAAGCCGGGAAGCCCCGCCCCGGCGCCCGCGACTTCCGTAAGTGGAATATTTTTTTCGTTCAGTTCTTGCTCAATCGAGGCGGCAATTTCATCGAGCACGTATTTTCCGTTTTCTTCCTTGCTGGTTGTAATGCTCCATTTATGCTGCATGTCACCGTCCTGGTCAAAAAGCGCCATTTTTACCGCGGTGCCGCCGATATCGATTCCGATCACGTATTTTTCAGCCATTTGTCTACCCCTTTTCCTGCTCGATTCGTCGTTCTCTTTTTAGTGTTAACAAAGCATTCTGATACATTCTGACATCCAAAAGCCCATTTTTATAGGCCTCTCTGATTTCTTCTTCCATTAGATCTAAATCCATGAGGCGATTTTTCGTATAGATGAAGGCTCCGACCGTGCGCAGCCACATCCGGATTTCTGTCATGGATTCCATAGTTATCCTGCTTCCTTTCATTATAGCAAGCGAAGAGCGTTTTTCTACTACGTATTTTGATTAATTCCACCGATACATACCAATCGCAAAAAAGACGGCAACCACTAAAACAAAAAATGCAAACGCTCCTATTCGCATGACCTGCCAACGATGCCCTGGCAGATGTACAAAGACGGAGGCGATAAATCCGCCGACCAGACCGCCAATATGGGCTCCGTTATCCACTGCCTGCACGGTAAACCCAAATACCAGGTTAATCCCGAGAATAACAAGCACGTTCATGCCAAGCGTACGGAAAAACAGCCGCTGATGGGCAAGCCCCAGATATAAAAGTGCTCCGAAGCAGCCAAAGATAGCACCGCTGGCCCCGGCTGACACCTGTTCATTCATAGCAAAGCTGACCGTCGATGCAAATACACCCGCGGCAAAATAAATGATAATAAAGCGCGTTGTGCCGTAAATACGTTCTGTGATGCCGCCAATAAAAAACAAGGCCAGGCTGTTCATAAACAAATGCAGAAAACCAATATGCAGAAACATAGCAGTAATGAGCCGCCACCATTCTCCGTCTACAATCCCCGGGTTATATTTCGCCCCAAGCTCGATGAGAGTGTTGACGTTCATACTGCTTCCCGCTCGTTCCAGCACTAAAAAAATCACGGCAAGCAGTGCCAGCACAATATAGGTCACAATCGGCTTCCCGCTTGAAAAAAAGGACATGTCCTGCTGTTCAAGCTCCCGCTGCTTTTTTTCCGCCTGGCGGCGGTAAAAGGAGGCTCTTTGTTCGTGCTCTTCGGGTTCGAGTTCTTCCTCCAGGCCGCCCCATGTCCATTCATTGGTTTTTAGATACGTACTGACAGACGGGGGCGTATCCGCCAGGCCCCGCCCGTTGTCATCAGCGAACAAAAAGGAGCGGGCTTCGCGGTCTCCGCTCTCCATCGGCTCTGTCATATCCGCCGGAGGATAAGAAGTAATATATACGTTCGCAAATTTTGCTTTACTCAAGGCGAGCCGTCGTTTCCACCCGTGAAAGCTTTTTTCCGCTTCATGCCTGTCTTCTTCCAGCCGCCCGAGGCGTTCATATTCAACCCTCGCCATGCGCACAACCCAGGGCTGTCCGTCGACATCCCCCTGAAGCCATACACGCTTCCGGTCCGGACCGACGTCAATCAGGCGGAAGGATTCTTCCTCCATCAGCTGCTCTGTAAATTTCCAAAACTGGTGAGCTTCCCGTTTAGACATCCGAACTCCGTCCTTCTTCGACTATTTCTCTTAAATATGATGCTGCCTGATTGAATTCACTAAACTCTTTTACTGGATGTGCTGAAGGTCCTGCTTTCTCTCCGCGGGTGTTCACATAGATAGCTTCCCAACCTGCATTTTCCGCTCCCTTTATATCGTGGGCCCACGAGTCGCCGACAAACAGCGCCCGTTTTTCCCGGCTGTCCAAAAGCTGCAGTGCTTCATCAAAAATTGCCGCTTTCGGCTTCGGAGCTTCGGCCATTTCAGAAATAAAAAGATGACGGCGGTCGATCCAGCGATCAAGCTCAAGCTGATAAAACTTTTCCTTTTGCAGTTTCTCTGATCCATTTGTAATAATCCCCAGGCGGACATTGCTTTTTGTGAGCGATTCCAACAGACCAGGTACACTCTCAAACAGTTCGCTGAATTCCGGCAGCCGCTGCTCGTACTCCTGATGAAACTCGAGTGCTTCCCGGCGTGACGACGGGAGCCCGAACGCGTGCATCGTTTCTGCATACCGCTTTGCCCGGTACTGCTCCTGCGTAAGGCTGCCTTCCTCATATTCCTGCCAAAACAAATCACAGTGATATTTAAACACTTCGAACCATTTGTCTTCATGAACGAAGGGAGCTTCTTTATTCATCTGCTGTCTGATGGAAACAAACACAGCTTTAATTGTTTTTTGAAAAGCTTTTTCGTGATCGTAAAGAGTGTTGTCCAGATCGAAACAAATCGTTGACCAGCGCATGTACTTCTGCCACCTTTCTTCCTTCCATTATAGCAACCTCCCGCTAAAGGCGAAATCAAAAGGAAAGGAAAGAAACAATGTACAGCACTACAACCACTATACCGCCTCCAAAGGAGCTTAACGCATTCACAGCGTTGTTTGTCATCCATGGAATGCCCGAGGCGTGAATGGTTGCCCTTCCATGATGGACTTTGGCTTCCGTATAGGTTCCACATACGCTGCAACGATTCATCCGTTCTGCGTAGGCTCCGAGAAAGGTATCAATAAAGCAGCCGCATACGCCAGCAGCACTTACAGCAATAAGCATAAAGACGTTCAGCTCGGAAGAAATGAAATAAACCACCCCTCCCACAAGCAAAGCACCGCCGAAAGCCCCCATCGTTCCTGCTCCGGAAACCGCTCCGGAAAAACCGTTTTCTATTCGTTTTCGGCTGCGCACGTGAAACGGCCGGCCACCAAACCGGCGGCCGATCTCTGACGCCCACGTATCCGCATTTGACGCCGCCGCTGCACCAACAGCAGCGGCTAAAAACCCTTCCCACGATACAATGCCGTACAAAGCAGCAAATATAAGCATCGGTCCTCCATTCGCCCATACCTGCCCGCTGTCCCGCTGTTCCTTTTCCTGGTTATTCAGACGGGACAGGACTGTTGAACTCACAAAAAAAGTGATCAGGGCTGCTGTTCCGGTCCACCCTGTCCACGTATAAATAAACGTGCCGAGCACTCCGGCTGACAACGTGCCGGCAAGCGTTAATGATCCTTTTTGCCAGATCACCAGCAAAAACAGCACGAATGCTAAACCGAGCGCCGCTTCAGTCCACATGAATAAAACCTTCGCTGCTGATGAGGGTTTGTACCGGCACGTCGTGCGCTTCCACCGGGATACGATCCTGAAGCTGAAAAGGATGAATCAGGGCTGCCGTGGAGAAATCTGCCCGATTTAAAAAGCGGTCATAGTATCCGCCCCCAAATCCAATGCGGTAGCCCTGCCTGTTAAATACAAGGCCAGGTACAAGAACAAGGTCAAGCTGCTCAGGAGGCACGAGGGGACATATATTTTTTTTAGGCTCGTATATCTGGCCGATAGTACGCTCGAGCTCCCCGAATTCCTGTATTTCATAAAAATCCATTCCCCGCTGTTCAGGCTCGACTTTAGGCACACACATCCGTTTTCCCTGCTGCCATCCAGTCTCAATAATCGGGCCAGTATTTATTTCATTTTTAAGTGAAACAGTAACAGCAATTGTATCCGCCTGTTTCCAGCCGCTCCATTGGAATAAATGCTCGTAAATCCTTTTTTCCGCTTTCAGCCGGTCATTCCCGGAAAGAGCCTGATACATGTCATTTACCTGCTGCCGGAGCGTATGTTTATTCAATTGCCTTCCCCTCCCGTGTCTTTTTCCTGTTAGAATGCTTTAAAGACAAAAGAAAAAGCAGCTGGGAGATGTAATCTCCTGCTGCTTATTTCGTTTCGCGATGAAGAGTGTGCTTTCCTAAACGAGGAGAATATTTGTTCAACTCAATACGCTCAGGGTTTGTGCGTTTATTTTTGCTGGTGATGTAATTACGGTCACCAGTCTCTGTGCAGGCAAGCGTTATTTGTACACGCATGTGATTCCCTCCCTACTTTCGTACATTTTTCATACTTAGTAATACTATCAGATTCCTATTTGTGCTTCAAGCCTGTGATGTTAGTTTTTCTCAGGAAAGTTAAGAATATTTTTTGTAAAAGCGGCAAATCAGTAAAAAGTGATAAGAATAAAACGACCTTACCGCCGTGTTTCATCCCGCCGGAATTACTGTTCTTCTCCGCCATCGCCGGATTCTTCCTCATCTTCTGAGGTTTCTTCGTTGTCTTCCGCGTTCTCATCGTCTTCCTCATTTTCACCTTCAGCTTCGTCTTCGCTGTTTCCGGCGCCCGGACGTTCTTCTTTCAGGTTCACATATGCCTGCATCGTATCGGCGGCAATGCTGTTGGCGATACCCGAGCGTCCACCCTCATCACTTGAATAAACGTTAGGAACGACGACCGCAATCGCAATCTCCGGGTCTTCATACGGGCCGTAAGCGATAAAGGTCTGGTTGTTTACATCTACTAATTCATTATCACTTTCCCTGCGGACACTGCGCTCGGCCGTACCGGTTTTCCCGGCAATTTCCATATTTACGTCTGTGAAATAGCTGTCTGCGGTTCCAAGCTCTGTGTTTACCACATCGTACATGCCCTCCTGGGCAATATCAAAGTATTCTTTATCAATATTGACCCGGTTCAGCATCTCTGGCTCAAACTGGTGAAGCACCGCCCCCATTTCATCGGTATTACGGTTAGGTTCACGAATTTCTTTTACCAGGTGCGGCTCCATCCGTTTCCCATCCGAAGCAATAGTCGCAGAATACTGCGCCAGCTGCAGCGGCGTGTACGTATCCAGCTGTCCGAATGAGAAGTAAAGCAGGCTCCCCGCCTTTGCTCTTCCAGCGTTAAGACCTGTGGATTCTGATGGGAGATCAACGCTAGTCTCTACTCCAAGACCGAACTGATGGTAATAGTCTCTCATCGTCGTGTACGCTTCATCAACTTTTTTCTCGTTAAACCCATTACCATTTCCAATTTCATAATCCATCAGCCGCATCGCAATTTCGGACATAAACACGTTGGAGGATTCTTGAATAGCGCCAACAACATCAATTGTGCCGATCTCATGAGAAGAACTAATTGTCGGGCTATTTGGCAGTTTAATCGGACTATCATTGATTTTCGTATCTTCTGTGATAACTTCCTCCTGAAGACCGATCATGCCTGTGGCCGGCTTGATCGTCGAACCCATCTCGTACGTATTGGTCACGTTTCCGAGCTGATCATCATAGCCATTCATGGCGAGTATTTCCCCGGTATTCGGGTCGATCGCTGTTACATATGCCTGCTGGTCGTTTGGAAACGAGCCCTCTGACTGCCCCATCTGATTATCAAGTATCGTCTGTACTTCCCGCTGCAGATCCATATCAATGGATAGCACGAGGTCATTGCCACGGCTTCCGTTATTTGTTTCCTCGGCGTCATTATCCTCACCGCTGACGGTTCCCTTTTTGCCCCTCAGGGTGTCTTCATAGTATTCCTCGAGAAAGCTCTGGCCAACCTCGTCGGAACGCTGATACCCTTTAGCAAGGAATTCGGTTACGGTTTCTTCAGGGATTGACCCCACCTTCCCGTAAAGGCTCTGGAAGGCCTGCGTATACTGATAGTCACGTCGGAAGTCCCTTGTTACATCCACGCCTTCAAGTTCGTCGAGACGGGCGCTGATCGCTGTGGCCTCTCCTTCTGTCAAATCCCGTTTGACGCGCTGAGGCGAGTCATAGTATCCGGAAATCATTTCACTCCAGATGGCTACAACTTCCAGCTCTTCGTCACTGATATCATTCAATTGCTCCTCTGTAATCCGGTCGAGCTGTACTTCATATGGATCTTTATCGTTTTCCATCAGCCGCTCTTCTTCTTCGTCTGAGACAAGCTCCTCAGCTTCATTTTCACGCGTTAAAAGCCAGTAGTCCTGCAAATTTCTTTCCGGCATGCTGTCACGGTTTGTTTCCTCTTCATCAAATTCGATCAGTTCAGCCAGTTCTTCAGCCGTCTGGAGGCGTTCTTCGTCCTCATAGCTTCTCTGGTTTGTATACGTTAAAGTCAGAATAAGATTATTATCCACCAGCTCGGTTCCATTGCGGTCATACATAATTCCACGCGGGGCATCGACCCGGCTCGCCGATGTGGAGGCCGTTTCATTTACCTCCTCTTCATACGTATCACCTTCAACGATCTGTACGTATCCAAGCCGCAGGATTAATATTGAAAACAATATAAAAACAGCGAAAAAAAGAACGTTCAGCCGAAAAGGAATGGAAGGTTTTTTATTTTTTCTGGAAGCCACACGCAATCCCTCTCTTAATATATGTAAGTTTGCTTGTTTCCAGTTAAGTATAGCATAGAAAAAAGCCGATGCCGAACTTCCACTCTCTTCCTAAACAGAAAAAAACCGTTCCCGGTTTCCGGGAACGGAGTCTTCGAATATATTATTTGGCTGCCTGATAGTTCTTTTCAACTTCGTCCCAGTTTACAACATTCCAGAATGCTGCTACATAATCTGGACGACGGTTTTGATACTTCAGGTAATACGCGTGCTCCCAGACGTCCAGGCCGAGGAGAGGAGTTTTTCCTTCCATGATCGGGGAATCCTGGTTGAGCGTGTCCATCAGCTCAAGCTCGCCGTTGTTTAGCACGAGCCACGCCCACCCGGAACCGAAACGTCCAACAGCTGTTGCGCCGAATTCTTCTTTGAACTTGTCAAAGCTTCCCCATTTGCTCTTAATGGCATCTGCCACTTCGCCTTTTGGTTCGCCGCCGCCATTAGGGCTGAGAAGCTTCCAGAAGATGGAGTGGTTGGAGTGGCCGCCGCCGTTATTTCTTACTGCGGTACGGATATCTTCAGGTACAGCGTTCAAATCGCTGATCAGTTCATCAACGCTCTTGTTTTGAAGGTCGCTGTGATTTTCCAAGGCTGAATTTAATTTTGTCACATACGTGTTATGGTGTTTATCATGGTGAATGTTCATTGTCTGCTCATCGATATGAGGCTCCAATGCGTTTGGTGCGTAAGGTAGATCTGGTAGTTGATGTGTACTCATACAAAATGCCCTCCTTGAAAGTTCTGGTCGTTTGTTCAAAGTGACTTTGCGATAATTTAGTATACAAAATTACACTTAGTCTACTTTCACTCTACCAAAACAATTCTTATTTTTCAAATCGGCTTTCTGCTTTATTCAAACTAGAAAGCCTGCCACGGATGATTATTCCCTTTTGATTCTTCTTTAAACATAAAAATCCTGCAAGTTTTTCCTGCAGCCGGCAAAACCAAATAATCAAATCCGGCTCTATTGCCGACTGACTCCCGTTTCGGGCGGAGCTTCCTTCAAAATAAAAAAACTTTCCCGTTCAGGACGGAAAAGCTTACTGCGCAGTTATATAAGAATTGATATTTAAATAATAATTATGGCGGAGGAAGAGGGATTCGAACCCTCGCGAGCCGTAAAGCTCCTAACGGTTTTCGAGACCGTCCCCTTCAGCCGTACTTGGGTATTCCTCCAGATAATATTTACCCACTGCTTCTTAAAGTGGTGGACCCTGTAGGACTCGAACCTACGACCGGACGGTTATGAGCCGTCTGCTCTAACCAACTGAGCTAAGGGTCCTTAAAAGCATTACAGACAAAAAAATGGGGCGGTTGATGGGAATTGAACCCACGAATGCCGGAACCACAATCCGGTGCGTTAACCACTTCGCCACAACCGCCGTATGAGTATGTAAATATATTGGTAGCGGCGGAGGGGATCGAACCCCCGACCTCACGGGTATGAACCGTACGCTCTAGCCAGCTGAGCTACGCCGCCATGGCTCCGCAGGCAGGATTCGAACCTGCGACCAATCGGTTAACAGCCGATTGCTCTACCACTGAGCTACTGCGGAATGTGTTACTGCCGTTTTTACGACAGTAATTACTATATCATTTCCCTAAAAACGCGTCAAACAGATTTTTGTATTTCTTTTAAACAAGAATTATTATAATATAAATGGCGTTCACTAGCAATATACCGCCCTTTATAACAACACTTGCGACAAATCCGCCAACGGAACCTACCCCAATTTTACCAAGCTGCTTCCACGATTTCTGGCCGCCGATTAATTCTCCAATAACGGCTCCGGCAAGCGCACCGATCAGAATACCGGCGACCGGAATAATAAACGGCCCGACGACCAGGCCGATCAGGCTTCCCCAGATGCCGTATTTTGTACCACCGCTCCGCTGGATGCCATAATAATTAGCCGCGTAGTCAATTACAAACAGCAGAACAGCAATGATTGCCTGAATCACCCAGTATACAACACCGATATCCGTAAACCCGTAGCCCAGGGCAAACATCAGAGCTGCCGCTGCATGAAAAATCCCGCCCGGAAGAATCGGATAAACAACCGCGACCAGCGCCAGCGCGTAGCAGGCAAGCCCCAGTAAATACCAAATTAGTTCCATACGTGCCTCCCTTTGCAGATATATTGTTATTCTATAGCCGCTTTTCTCCCGATATAATCAATAAAAAAGAAGGAGGACCGCCTCCTTCTTTATGAAACCTCCCGGTCATCCAGTACTGTTTCGGCAATGTTTACCGAATGATCGCCAATACGTTCAAGGTTACTGATCATGTCGACAAACACAATACCTGCAGATCCGGAGCATCGTCCTTCATTCAAACGGAGAATGTGTTTTTTACGAAGCTTCCGTTCCATCTTATCAATGTCTTCCTCCTGTCTGGCAACCTGCTGGGCAATTTCATAATCATCTTTTTCAAGCGCTTCAACAGCACGGTTAAATGTACTGATCGTCAGCGTAAACATTTCATTTAAATCTTTGTACGCTTCCTCTGACAGCGTTACCTTGTTGGTCAGTTGATAGTCCACGAGCTCCATTATATTTTCAATGTGGTCGCCAACACGTTCAATGTCACGGACGGTGTCCATCACCACAGAATGCTTACGTGAATTTTCTTTAGACAGGGACCGTGCAGAAATACCGATCAAATAATCCGTAATGTTTTTATCAAGATTATTGATGGCTTCTTCGTAGCGCACGAGTTTTTCCGCGTCTTTTTTATTTTTTGTTTCCAGATAGCTTTCGCTTTTCCTTAAGCCTCTTCCCGCATAGTCGGCCATCCGGAGAGTTTCGAGCTTCGCCTGGTCCAAAGCGATCGCCGGAGACTGGTAAATAAAGCTTGGATCCAGGTGCTTCGGCTTGTATTCAATTTCTTCGTCACTTCCAGGGACAAGCTTGGTTACTATATAAGCAAGAACCCCGACAAACGGCAGCTGTATAATCACGTTCGACATATTAAATATACCGTGCGCAAACGCAATTGTCATCGGCTGGTTTAAATTAAGCGCCTCCTGCAGAAAACCAATAAAAGCCGTATAAGGAACAAGCAGAATAAGGATAATCGTTGCTCCGATCAGGTTAAAAATGACGTGGGTTAAAGCGGTACGCTTTGCTGCCACAGAAGCGCCAATAGCCGCAATAACTGCTGTGACGGTGGTGCCTATATTATCCCCAAAAAGTATTGGAAGCGCTGCTTCCAGTGATATCGCATTTTGGGTATACAGTTCCTGAAGCAGCCCGATGGTCGCTGAGGAACTCTGCAGTCCTACTGTAAAGATGACCCCTACCAATAATCCTAAAAGCGGGTTGTTACTCATGCTGATGGTTAAATCGTTAAATGCCGGCAGTTCTTCAAGAGGAGCTACTCCGTCCCCCATAAGTGAAAGCCCGAAAAACAGAGCCCCAAAGCCGAAAAAAGTTTGTCCTATGTTGTTTACCTGTTTGTTTTTAAAGAAAAAGATCAGTACTGTACCAATAAATATAATCGGAAGAGCATATTCTTCGAGTTTAATCCCGATAATAAACGCCGTTACCGTTGTTCCGACGTTTGCTCCCATAATAACGCCGATCGCCTGCCGCAGTGTCATAAAGCCGGCGCTTACGAGCCCGACTGTAAGTACTGTAGTTCCTGAGCTTGATTGAATAAGTATAGTTACGATAATCCCGACCAGTACGCCCATAAATGGGTTGGAGGTGAATTTATCCAGAAGATCCCGGAGCCTGTCGCCAGCAATTTTCTGCAGACCGTCGCCCATGTATTTAATCCCGAACAGGAATATCCCCAAACCACCAAAAAAAGTAAACAAAATCGTTTGAATATCCAAACTCTACATCCCCTTAGTCGCTTTATGAATTTTGGCAGTTTTTTGCCGCACCCAATCTATTTTTAAAGTAAATTGAGTGGTTTGTAAAGGAAATATTGTTTTTTCCCAAAGTTATTTAACTTTTGTTTTTTCCCGCAAAAAAAGAGCAAGCCGAAGCTTCCTCTTTTTACATGAATAGCCTTTAATATGGTAATTACTGTTCTTTTACAGCTGTCTCAAGACGCTTGACGCGGATGCGCGTCCCATCGACAGATGTTACTTCGATTTCTTCTTCAGCATTCAGCCACTGATCGCCGCTGGTGGCACTGTAGCGTTCTCCTTCAATATCAATCGTCCCCGTCGGACGGAAAGGAGTAACGGTGGTCCCCGTTTTGCCGACTAGTCCACCGTACGTCTGATTCATAGAATTATAGCCCTGTTCGCTCGTCAAACTGTCCTTTAGCATCAGCTTCGACCACAGATCGCGGCGGGGAAAAACCTTCAGGAAAAACATCGCTGAGATAGCCCCGGCCAAAAAGCCGAAAATAACGAGTACTCCGTATATGATAGTAGGAGTCGGCACAGCGATCGATACTCCCATTAGCAAAAGACCTACAATAGAGACAGTTCCGTCTCCTATAAGCTTTCCGTCAAGCAGGATCAGCCCAAGGCCGGCTGCATATAATACAAGCACCCAGATACCGGCTGCCCCTTCAAGATGATAGGAAAAGAATAAGACCATAAAGGCTGTTCCCAGAATAAAAAATAAGCTTTTGGACTTAACTAGAAACTCTGAGATTAAAAACATCGTTCCAAGAAAAACGACAATAAAGCCGACACTCGGGTTCGCTAACCATTCCATTATATATACTCCCTTCCATAAACTTCTGTAATCACTGACTAATGCGGCTCGTAAAAGCTTGGTAATCATATATACGCGTAAACACCCGTAATCGTTTCACAATTATTGTAACTCTTCTGTCTTCAGGTTGTCAGCTTTAAGCGTCTTCTTCGCGTAAAAAAGAGGCCACGGGGCCTCTTTTCTTTTACTAATATTATGCTGATTCTTCAGAGTCGTTGTTAAACCATCCCTGCACGGAATCAAGCATCTGTTCGAGGAAAGCAACGATGCGCGAAAGGAAATTCTGCGTATCTTCACTGTTTACAAAGCTGTCGATGTTTTCCGAAGCTTTATCAAGCTGGCTCTCCATCTGCGACCAGTCGATATTTAAATTCTGCATCCGGTCAAATAGGGAAACAAGCTCATCTGTCTGCTCTTCGCTCAGTTCAATATTCATATCGCCTGACACATTTTGCACAATGACCCGAATATCTTCCGTATTATTAATCTCCGTATTGTTTATTTCCTGCTTAATCTGTGTAATCAGTGTTGTTGCTTCTTCTTTGCCGATATCTTCGCCAAGCTCAGCAGTTTTGGCAATCTCTTCGTTTGCCACCTGTTTTTGATCCTCAGATATATTGACATTGTTCTGCTGTTCGTAAGCTTTTAAAATTCCGGTCAGTGCTGCCGTTCCGGATACCTCAAACGGAGCTGTCACGTAAACCTCTGCATCCTCCACGCCCGCTGTTGCCAGCGCGTTTGCATACATTCCTTCTGTAACTGTATCTATTTTGTTCGTTTCAATATCGATGCCTTCCCCGTCTTCAGCTGCAGTAATCCTTGCAGAAGATAACGCGCGCGAGCCAATTTCAGAGCTGCTTAAATAATCTCCGAGATACTGGTATTCTTCTTCATTTGTGACCTCCACAACCGGTACTTCACCCTCAGTCACATCCATCTCTTCAAGCAGAGAACTTTTTTGATCTGAAGACAGGTCCTGACCGAGCGTCACCGTTACATCTCCTGCTACAGCGTCTGCTGACGCCTGCTGACTTACCCCAAGAACCCCTAACGTAACTACCCCGGCTGCTAATGTCTGCTGCCACCACTTCATTATGCTCAACTCTCCTTCTTATGCCCTTTCATTTCCAATCCTATACTTTAATGACCAATATTTTTATATTCGTCGCATCTATAGTCGTAAGCCCGGAGAAAAGGTTACACCATCCGCACTCTTTCGTTAGTTTCTCATCATTTTACAAATTACCGGCTTTTGTACTTCCGATTTCCGCTCTCTGGAAGCAACTGCTTGCCAAGAGTACACACCCACTGATACAATTACGATGTGTTATAGACCACTGTCAACTATTGTTGTTACATTAGACGAGGCACGAAATAAATTCACCAATATAAAGGGGCGAATGGATACATGAGCCAAATAACCCACCGCAGCGAAACCCGAGCAGTCAAAGTAGGTAATGTGACGATCGGTGGCAGTAATGAAGTAGTAGTACAAAGCATGACCACAACAAAAACTCACGATGTGGAAGCGACCGTCGCAGAAATTCATCGCCTTGAAGAGGCCGGATGCCAGATTGTCCGCGTCGCATGCCCACAAATGAAGGATGCTGAAGCAATTCCGAAAATTAAACAGCGCATCAATATTCCGCTCGTTGTCGATATCCACTTCGACTATAATATGGCCTTGAAAGCTATTGAAGGCGGCGCTGATAAAATCCGGATCAATCCGGGCAACATCGGAAAACGGGAAAAAGTGGAAGAGGTTGTTGAGGCAGCCAAAGCCAAAGGCATTCCGATCCGTATCGGTGTAAACGCCGGATCCCTCGAAAAACGGATCCTTGATAAATACGGATATCCAACCGCAGACGGAATGGTCGAAAGTGCTCTTTACCATATTTCCATCCTTGAAGAGCTCGGCTTTTACGATATCATCGTTTCAATGAAAGCTTCAGACGTGCACCTGGCTATTGAAGCTTATGAAAAAGCGGCTCAGGCATTCAGCTACCCGCTTCACCTGGGGATTACTGAATCAGGCACTCAATTCGCAGGCACGGTCAAAAGCTCTGCTGGACTCGGTGCTATTCTGAGTAAAGGAATCGGAAGCACACTGCGCATTTCCCTCAGTGCCGATCCGGTAGAGGAAGTAAAAGTCGGACGCGAGCTGCTGAAAACATTCGGCCTCGCATCCAACGCAGCTACTCTTATTTCATGTCCGACCTGCGGACGTATTGAAATCGATTTGATCAGCATCGCCAATGACGTGGAAGAATACATTTCCACAATTAAAGCTCCGATTAAAGTAGCCGTGCTCGGCTGCGCGGTTAACGGCCCCGGCGAAGCACGAGAAGCCGATATCGGTATTGCCGGTGCAAAAGGCGAAGGTCTTCTTTTCCGTCACGGGGAAATTATCCGCAAGGTTCCGGAAGAAACCATGGTGGAAGAGCTAAAGATCGAAGTTGATAAAATTGCTGAAGAGCACTACGCTAAAGAAGCAGAAAAAGAACGGGAAGCGAAAGAAAAAGAACTGACAAATTAAGCTCTCGACGCAAAAAGCTCCACCCATTAAGGGCGGAGCTTTTTTTGTTGGCTCTATAATATTTGTTGGGGTTGAAGCACAAAAAAACACGCAGACTCCCATATCCGTTATACTTGCGTCGACGAAAACCAAGCAGGATAGGAGTTGCGTGCATATGAATCATAACATAACGATCCCCGGCCTCCAAGGGGTAAGGGTCCTCCACACCGACGAGCGGGAAGGCGTGGTGCACCTTCAGGTGGAGGTACCCCGGAAACGGTCCCGGTGCCCGTCCTGTGGCACATGGACCCGCCGGGTCCATGATTACCGGTGGCAGCGGGTCCAGCATACGGCCTGGTTTGAACGGCCAAGCGTGCTTCATTATCGCCGCCGGCGGTACGCCTGCCCCTGCGGGAAACGCTTTGCCGAAGCCAATCCCCTGGTGGACCGGTATCAGCGGCACAGCCGGGAATGGAATCAGGCCCTCGGCCTTCGGCTGGTCACCGGCAAGAACTTCACCGATAC